>VGTH01000025.1 GCA_016874755.1 Deltaproteobacteria bacterium
ACGAACAGCGGCGCTGACCAGTCGCCGGGTCACCCGCTCGATTATACCGCCCCAAACTGCCGCCCAGCATCCGCGTCTACGTATGTGCCGTTGACCGTCGGTGCGGAACCTTAGAGCGGAGTTATGGTCGGTGCCAATCGGTTGACTAAGTAAACATACGTAACTTATATTGCGGTTTCTCAAAACAAACCTGACCACGACAGCAACTTGGGAGATCCTATGCAACCGCCTCGCAGATCACTCCTGTATTATTGCTCGTCTTGACGGCTTTGATTTTGCAGAAACCACTTTTGGAGCGGCGACACCTACGATGCAACCGGAACCTTACATCTTGATTCTACTGGGCGGAGTGCTCATTGTAGTCGCGATCGGTTTGCGCTACTTGATCAAGCGAAAGCACCACGATTCACAGTGATAAGTAGTTGTACTTACTTGGTTTTGTCGATCGGTGCGAGCCGGCGCCTCAGCGTGACAGTGCGTCGACGAAGCCCTCGTCATCGAGCTATTTTACCCAGTGTAAATCCCAAAGAGACATGGGGTTGATGCCTTTACAGTCATATCGCCACCTTTGCTTGGCGCGCAGAAAAACGTGATCTTTTGTCCCTGCTTTGCTCGTTCGTAGACTAACTCCAAGTGTTCGATCATCACATCGGACGCGCCGTTGAAGAGCGACTCCTCAAACTCCGGCTCAGGGTGAATGCGGATCACGTTGACATCTAGGTCGTAATGGCGCTTGGCCATCTCGCGAATGGCGAAAATCACCGGCCGGCGGTCGACGTCGCGGTAGGCTAATTTCAGGCTTTGCATGGCATTCAGTCCGTGTGTTTTTGCGCTGCAGCGAGCTTCAACTTGGAGTCGGTAATCCGCGTGGCAAAACTGATATCGGGACGAACTTTTAGGACGTCGCCTTTAGCCACATGAACGGTTCCGGTCTTGACGCCGCGCGGCTTCTTTACAAAGCGCGCCCGCGTGCAGTGCACCGGCGCAAGCCCCGAGTTGCGCGCCTTACTGTGGTATAGCGCCACTGCCGCTGCCTGGCGCAAGGTCTCGCGGCTTGGTTCTTCGTTGTCTTTAGCTCGTAGAATGACGTGGCTGCCGGCCACGCTGTCAGCATGAAACCAGTAATCGTTGTCGTCCGCCAACTCCGTGCTTAAGAAATCGTTGTCCGCGTCGGTGGCGCCGGCCAGCACCGTCCAACCACCCGGCAGCTCGTAGTGAAACAATCGTGGTGTGAATTCTTTCAAGCCTATTTGCCGTAGAGCTTTTTGAAAAACCCTTCGTCTTCCATGCTCTTCAAGAGCGAGATATCGAGAAACTCGCCGGCTTTTCTGCCTTTGAGATAAGGGTACTGGTTGCTCAAGTCTTCAATGTCGTTCTGGATCGCTTCTTCCATCGGAAAGGGCCGCGCCGGAATCGATCCGAGCAGATAGTTTTTGTGCATCGAGTCGAGCATCTTGGGGTCTTCAAATACTTGCGATATGTGTTAAACCGAGCTTGGGCAGCAGGCGTTGCAGGGCGAGTCGGTGCCGGCACCGGTACGCCTCGAGCCGATGATCTTGCCTTTTAAACCTTGCACCGAGGTAATGCTTTGATGCGCGATCAGTTTGTAAGCGATGTGGCCCAAAATGAACCGCGCGTATCACGTGCGTTTCAGCCATTCTGTGTAGAAGCGCCACAGCGTTTCTGCGCCGCCGCCGCCCATGCCGGTCGATTTGCGCGTAAGAAATTGGTGTTGGTCCTCCGGCGAGATCGCCGGGACTTTGCCGAGTAGCGCGGCTTGCAGATTGAATTTCGCCAGATCGTCGAGCTTGATCGCTTTGATCGTCGCATCCTCGACGCTGCTGCCGCAGACGACCACGCCGTGGCCGCGCAGGATGCAGATGTCGTTGTCGGCCATCACGGCCATCATTTCGCGCACATGCTCCACCTTGTGCAGCGTCAGACTGCTCTGATAGACGGGAATCCCTTTAATCGCCATGCGCATGCCGCGCGGGTCGTAGCCGCCGTAGATCGGCCGCAGCTCGATGCCCGCCTGACTGGCCAGCACGATGGACGGCGGATGGGCGTGGACGATGCCGCCGACGTCGGGGCGCGCTTTGTAAATTTCGCCGTGAATCACCGACTCATTGGGGGTTTTTAGAACGATTTTAGGATTTAGCTTTTGGCCGTTGAAATCCGCCAAGACAACTTCGCTGGGTTTTGTGAACAGCAGCCCGCTTTCTTGTTTGCCGCGGCCGCGAATCCACATGTTCTTGCCGTCGGCGCTGCGCGCGCTCACATGGCCCGTGGTCTCTTTGAACTGACCGAGCTTGGCGAGGATTTGGCAGGAGAGCGCAACTTTTTTGGTGAGGTCGGCGTCAACCTTGGAATTTTGGATTTTGGATTGCCGATATTGGATTGTCGCCCGGCGATAGTTGGTTTTGGTTTTCATGTTCAGTGAACGACGTAGCACGCCGGTTTTTGCCCGTCAACGCGAAGCACGGTAGGGGCAGTCCCCCGTGTCTGTCCGCCTGGACGAGGGGCTGTGAAAAAATCAAATCCCCCTGTATCCCCCTTTTCCAGCTGCGAACTTCGCCAAGCGGACGATCAAGGCGTCGATCCGCAATGGCAATCGCAAGTCGAGGCGCAACGCGAGAGAAAATGGCAGCGGCTTGTCCCCTTCGAGGTCGAAGGGAAGACGCTGGGCATTGTCGGTCTGGGAACCGTGGGTGATGCGCTTTCGCGCGGCAACCGCTGCCGCAAGACTCTGAGCTGTGGAATTTGCCGAATGTGATCGTACGCGGCGCAACGCCGGTATCACCAGCCAAAAATGGCCGGCGGTTTTGCCGGTGTTTAAAGACAATCTGCGGCGTTTTCTGGCGGACGAGCCGCTGAACAATCTGGTCAACAAAGAGTTGGGTTACTGAAGCGCCGCGCCTTGTCGGCGCCAACGGCCTGTAGTAAGTAGAAGGCAACAAAACGCTCAAGGGTAAAACTATGGCATCGATCCTTTATGTCGCATCTGATGAAGGCGTGGTGACACTGAAAAGCGAAGATGGGCGCAATTGGAAACAAGAGTATCATGCGCTGAAAGACTGGCAGATTCCGGAAGTCGCGGTGGCGCCCAACGCGCCGAACAAAGTCTACGCCGGCACCCGCGGCGACGGCGTGTGGATGAGCGAGGATTTTGGTGCCACCTGGAAGAAGCCTTGTTACGGCAAGCGCGGGCCGGGCAAAGTGCGCTGCCTGACTTTCGATCCGCACGATCCCAACACGATCTATGCCGGCACGGAACCGATTGACGTGTTTGTCACCCACGATGGCGCCAAAAACTGGGAGCGGCTCGACTCGGTGTGGAATATTCCGTGGGTGTCGACGATCACGTACCCCGTCGCTGCGGTGGAGCCGCACGTGCGCGACATTACCATCGACCCTAAAGATCCGAAGACCATGTACGTCGCGTTGCAAGTGGGCTACATGTTGAAGACCATCGACGGTGGCAAGAACTGGGAGCTGCTCAATAAGAATCTTGACTGCGACGTGCACACGATCGTGCTCCATCCCGACGACGGCAACAAAGTTTTTATCGCCACCGGCGGCCATGACGCTCGCAAAGCTCAAGCGCCGGGCCGCGCGCTCTACAGCAGCGCCGATGGCGGCAAGAGTTGGGCGCCGATGGCGATGGAGTTCAAAGAAGAATACTCCGTGCCGCTGGCTGTGCATCCGACCAAACACAACGTGCTTTATTCGGCGGTGGCCAATGGCCAACCGGGGCAATGGCGCAAACGCAACGGCGACGCTCAAGCTTTCTTGATCCAATCTACCGACACTGGTAAAACCTGGAAGAAACTGGACGGTGCGGTCTCGCAGGCAAGCCAAAGTTTCGTCGAGAGTATCGCCTTCGATCCAGCCAATGCCGACCGGCTCTACGCCGCCCAACGAAGCGGCGACCTGTTCGGCAGCGACGACAGCGGCGCGAGCTGGTTCAAGCTGAACCTGGGGGTGCCGGAACTCTCCGACATGAAGACGGCGCACGCATAATAAAATCGTTTCGGGTTCCGGGTTTCGAGTTTTGGGTCTTCAGACTCGATCCGGAACCCGGATCAGTTAACCTGAAACCCAATGCGAGACCTTGCCCGATCGACTTAGTCAAGACGAAACCCGAAACGCGGAACTACTATTTATGGCAAATCTCGTCGGCTGCGTGGCCATGTCCCACGCGCCTCAATTGATGCTCGATCCGAGCCACTGGCATTTATTGAACAATCGCCAGCGGGAAAATCTCCCCGACAAGCCGGAGCTCGCCGGTGAGACCGATGATGTGAAGTGGACCAAGTGGAAGGGCTGCATGAGCGCCATCGAGCAGCTCCGGCAGAAAATCGAAGCGCTCAAGCCCGACGTGCTAATCGTCGTCGGCGACGATCAACATGAAAATCTTGTCGACGACAATATGCCGCCGTTTACGATTTTCATGGGCGCCGACGCCGAAGCGAGCCTTAGCTTGCGTTACTTAAATCAAGCCAAGTCGGAGAACCGCACCAAGTACAACATCGACGCCAAGATGGCCGAATCGTTGGTTCACGGTTTGATGGATCAGGGCTTCGATCCGTCCTATTCGAAAAAGACGCGCTACGATGGCGGTTTGGGCCACGCGTTTGCCCGCGTGCTCAAGTTTCTCGTGCCGAAGAACGAATGCCGGGTCATCCCGGTGATGGTGAATACTTATTATCCGCCGGCACCGTCGGCTAAACGATGCCTGCTCTTTGGTCAAACCTTGGCGAAGTTGATTCGCGAATATCCGAGCAACGATCGCGTCGTCATCGCCGCATCGGGCGGTTTAAGCCACACGAAGATCGACGAAGGGCTCGATCAAAAATTCCTCACGGCGCTCAAATCGAACGACACCGCTTACATGGGCGCCATGCCGTCGTCGGTGTTCCGCGAAGGCACATCCGAGATTTTAAATTGGATCGTCATCCAAGGCGCCGCCGATCGACCCGGCAAGCTGGTGGAATACTCGCCGCTCTACAGGACCAAGACTGGGGTCGGTTGCGCTATGGGATTTGCTTACTGGGAGTTGAACTAAGTTTAAGTTTAGCTCCCCGTGAGGTTGCGACAGCCCTCCGTGCTTTCATTTCCTAATCTGGACGACAGCTTTTGCCGAAAAAACCCGAAGAATGCTTCGACAAGTTCAGCATGAACGGATTTTGACGAGCAGGTTTTCTGATTCCGTTCGTCCTGAGATCGTCGAAGGACTCCGGACGGGTTTTCGGGAGAATCGAATACGGAAACTCCAAAAATGAAAAAGAAAATCATCGGCACTCCGACAATCCGTTCCGAAGGCCGCGAGAAAGTTTCCGGCACCGCCGTCTACGCAACCGACGTTGTGCTACCCAACATGCTGTGGGCAAAAGCGCTGCGCAGTCCGATTCCCTACGGCCGCATCAAACGCATCGACACGAGGAGTGCCGCGGTGCTGCCGGGCGTGCATGCGATCGTCACGGGCGCGGACTGTAGGGGCCAGATTATCGGGCGCAAAATCTATGACATGCCGGTGTTGCCTGACGCAGTCGTGCGTTTCGTCGGTGAGAAGGTGGCCGTGGTCGCGGCGGAGAGCGAAGAAGTCGCCGAGGCGGCTTGCGAGCTGATCGACGTCGAATATGAGGAGTTGGAACCGTTGCTTGATCCGTTCGCGGCGGCGCAGCCGGACGCGAATTTGCTCCATCCCAACCTGCAGAGCTATCGCGGCCTTTTGCACGAGATCAAAACGCCGAGCAACGTTTTCGTCGACATGACCTGGACTAAGGGTGACGTCGAAGCGGGCTTTCGCAGCGCCGACATGGTCGTCGAGAACACTTTTACGACGCAGCCAATGCACCAGGCTTACATCGAGCCGCACTCCTGTGTTGTTGCCATCGATTCGAAGGGCCGCGCCGATGTCTGGCACTGCTCAAAAGTCCCATTCGCGTTGCGCGAACAAGTGGCCAGCGCGTTCAAGAAAACCACCGAAGATTTTCTCATGCGGCCTTGCTACATCGGTGGTTGCTTTGGCGGCAAGGGCGATTTTATGGACGTGCCGGTGTGCTACATGTTGGCACTGAAAAGCGGCCGCCCGGTGAAGATGGTGATGGATTATTCAGAGGAGTTTATCGCCGGCAATCCGCGCCATGCGGCCATCGTCAAAGTAAAGACCGGCGTGAAAAAAGACGGCCGCCTCGTCGCGCACAAGATGGAATACCTCTACGACAGCGGCGCCTATGCGGCGTTCAAGCCGCAGGGATATCTGGTTGGGCCGAAGGAAGCCGCTGGGCCGTATAAGATTCCCAACGTCTACGTCAACGAAAAAATCGTCTACACCAACAAAATTCCCTGCGGTCATATGCGCGCGCCGGGCGAGCCGCAGGGCTTTTTCGCCAACGAATCCCAAATGACCCAACTGGCGGGCCACTTGGGGATGGATCCGATTGCGTTTCGCAAAATCAATTTGATGCACGATGGCGATACTTTACCGACCGGCCATGTCGTGCCGCACATTAGGAGCGATGAGACTTTAGCAGTGGCGCTAAACGCATCGGGCTACAACAAACCGAAGCGAAAAAATGTCGGTCGTGGCTTGGCGCTGGCGCAGTGGCTGCCGCTCGGCGGTGAGGGCCACGCGTTTGTCGAAGTGGACATGGAAGGACACATCACGGTTTCGACCGCGATGGTCGATCAAGGCGCGGGCACCTACACTTCGATGCGCCAGATTACGGCGAATGAGTTGCAGGTCCCCATCGAAGAAGTAGGGTGTCGGATTCTCGACACCAGCCGGGCTGCGGCTGACACTGGCGTGGGGGCGAGCCGGGCGACGCGGATTTTTGGCAACTCGACTCATGGCGCTGCGGTGCAGGTTAAGGAGAGACTCTTGCAGGCTGCGAGCGAAATGCTTGGCGCGAGCAAGAATGATCTCACTTTGACGGGAAGCGGCGCAGTACGCGGCATTGGCGGCAAGCAGATCTCCTATCGCGAAATCGTGCAAAAACTCGGCGCGCCGGTACGCTTCGAGGGTGCTTACAAAAACTTCGAAAACGGTCCCGAAGCCGCCCTGGTCGTGCAAGTGGCGGAAGTGGAGGTCGATGTTGAAACCGGACAGGTCGTTCTGAAAAATTTCACGACGACGCACAGCACGGGCACGGTGATCAATCCGCTGATGCATCAGGGACAGATCGATGGCGGCGTGGTGACCGCGATCGGTTATGCGCTGATGGAACAGCTGGTGATCGAACAAGGCAAGGTCGTGACGACCAACTTTGGCGAGAGCAAGATTCCGTCGATTCGTGACATTCCGCCGTTGAAGACCGTCATCGAAGAATTCCCGGTGGGCAATGGACCCTACGGCGGCATGAGCATCGGCGAGCCGCCGGTGCTGGTCGCTGCCGCGGCGATTGCCAATGCTGTGGAAGATGCGGTGGGCGTACGGATTAGGGATTTGCCGATCACGGCAGAGAAAGTGTTGCACGGCTTACTCACCACGAAGAGCACGAAGGACACGACGTTGCCTTCGTGATCTTCGTGCCCTCCTGCGAAAAGAGCATGGTCCGGTTACCGGCAGTGACCGATAGCCCCTTCCGCCGCCTCGGCGGAAGGTTGGGGTGGGGGGCACACGCTTCAAGACGTCCCCACTCTAACTCTCCCTCGAAAACGTGGGAGAGAACCGAATTTTTATGATCCGTTGGCGTGCGTCAGCACATGAATCACTTCGTGGTGAATCCTTCCTTTATGACTCGGCTGCACGCCCGCGCCGTTGCTACGCTGCTCCGTACCTGGTAATGCACTCCCATCTATGAAAGACGAACTTGCCAAACGGCTCGTCAAGAGTCTCAAAGATGCCGGCATTAACTTTGTCACTTATCTCCCGGAAACTAGGTTGAGTCAGATCATTCCTCTGATTCGCGACGATCCTGAACTGGAGCTGATCGCCGTCGCCAACGAATCCGAGGCGATCACCATAGCGGCTGGCGCGACGCTGGGCGGCAAGCAGGCCGCCGTGTACATGGAAAACACCGGTATCTACACGGCCTGCTATCCGTTGGTGACCGTCGGCAATCAGCTCGGCGTGCCGATTCTTTTGGTGATCGCCTATCTCGGCGGCGTGCCCGATTGGCGCAACAGTTTTCTCTACGCCACCATCGGGCGTCACTCGATTCCGGTGCTGAACGGTCTTGGTCTGCAGAATCAAGTGCTCGAAGACGGCGACAAGTTGGAAATCAGAATCAAAGACGCGGTGCGCGCGGCCAACTCGCAGCGCCAGCCCTATGCGCTGCTGTTCGCCGGGGAGTTCTCCGAATGATTCGCTACGAATGTTTGCAACTGCTCGCCAGCAAAATGACCAATCAACTGGTCGTGACTTCGCAAAGCGGCCAGCGCATCGAGTGGTCGCATCTGTCGAAGCATGAAGGCAACTTGCTGGTGGGCATGATGGGCTGCGCCATTGGCGTGGCCACCGGATTGGCCCTGGCTTTACCGCATCGTAAAGTGATTGCGTTGGATTCCGATGGCAGCGTGCTGTTGTCGTTGTTCAATTTGGCGACGCTAGGAAACTTGCGGCCAAAGAACTTGGTCGTCTACGTCTTCGACAACGGCGTCTACAGCGGCAGCCGCATCAGCTATCCGACGGCGACGGCCGGGAATACCGATTTGGCGGTGATGGCTAAAGGCGCCGGTGTCGTTAACGCGCACACGATTCGCGATTTCGCAGACTTCAAAACGCAGGGCATCGAAGCGCTGAGTAAAAACGAATTGTCGTTTTTCGTCTGCAAAGTCGAGGAGAGTTTGATGCACCGTGAGATTCCGCGGCCGGTGACGGATTTGGCGGAGAATAAATATACCTTTGTGCGCTATCTTGAACGGAGCGAGGAGAGAGTGATCCCGTTTGTCGGACGGGGATGAAGAATTGACCGCAAAAAGCGCAAAACGCGCAAAGAGCTGAATATGAAACTGCGAAATCTCTTTTCCTACGGGCTGCTGATTTTTACTGTCATTGTCTCAGCATCCGTCGTTCGCGCCCAAGACTACAAGGACAAAACCCTAACCACTATCGTTGGCTACTCCCCCGGCGGCTCGTTCGATCTTTACGCGCGCGTGCTGGCGCGCTACATCGGCCGCTATCTGCCCGGCAATCCGACGCGCATCGTCGAGAACATGACCGGTGCCGCTGGGATCATCGCGGCGAATCATCTCTATAACCGGGTGAAGCCCGATGGGTTAACCATCGGTGCCTGGGCATCGCCGTTGATTCTGCAGCACATCATGGGGAACGAAGCGGTGCAGTTCGATGGGCGCAAGGTTGGTTATCTGGGTATACCTGCAGAATACGACACGGTCTGTACGTTCAACCAACAGAGCGGGGTCAAGACTTTCGACGATTGGGTGAATGCCAAACGGCCGATGAAGCTTTCGACCATCGGTCCGGGGACGAGCACATCGGATGTTCCCAAGCTTTTGAAAGTGGCGCTCAATTTGCCGATGGACGTGATCGATGGCTACAAGGGCGGCGCCGACGCGCGTTTGGCCGTCGAGTCGGGTGAAGTCGATGGCTATTGCGGTTCCTGGGGAACCGTCGATTCGGTGTGGCGCAGCGCCTACGAAAGCAAAAAGATCGTGCCCATTGTGCAGGGGATGATGAAACCCAACCCCCGACACAAAGATATTCCGGTGGCGGTCAAGTTTGCCAAAAGCGACGAAGCGCGCGAGCTGCTCAAGATCGCCGACGATGTCCATATCGCGCAATTTGTTTTCACTGTGCCGCCCGGCATGGCAAAAGACCGATTAGAATTGCTGCAGCGGGCGTTCATGCGCGCCTTCAAAGACCCGGACCTGCTGGCCGAAGCAACTCGTGCGCAGCTCGAGGTCGCCCCGGTGGACGGCCCGACTGTCACGAGAACACTGACGGGTCTTTACGACCTCAAACCGGCGACGGTGGCCAAGCTGAAAGATATTTTGTTGCCCAGAAAGAGATGAGCTGACCGAAGGGAGCATCCTTCAACAAGCACATGAACGAGTGGCGGTTGTGCTAAGGTCTGTTTTTGTCCGTTCGTCCTGAGCCTGTCGAAGAACTCCGAGTGCATTTTGGAGATCCCATGGCTGACCACAAAGAAAAGAAATTCGTCTTCGACACAGTCGAGCGCAACAGCGAGTCGATCGCGCTTCTCTGCGATAACATCTTCTATTTCGCCGAGCTGGGCATGCAGGAGTTCGAGACGTCCGGACTCATGATGGAGCTTTTGCAGAAGGCTGGCTTCTCCATTGAAAGAAATCTTTCCGGCATGCCCACCGGGTTTGTCGCGACCTACGGTTCTGGCAAACCCGTGGTGGCGCTGCATACGGAGTTCGACGCGACGCCCGCGTGCTCGCAAAAAGCCGGAGTGACAGAACCGACGCCGATCGTCGACGGCGCGCCGGGCCATACCGAAGGACACAACGTCAACGGCGCCGTAATGATCGGCGCGGCGTTCGCGATCAAAAAAGCCATGGATGAGTTCGGGCTCAAAGGCACGCTGAAAGTTTTCGGCGCGCCGGCGGAGGAACAGGTGGTCAGCCGGCCCTATTTCGTGCGCGACGGCTATTTCAAAGACGTCGACGTCGCGCTGCACGATCACATCGGCGTCGGCTTTGGCACGACCTACGGCTTGCGCCAGTACGCCATGATCTCCGCTGAATTCACCTTCAAAGGCCAGAGCGCCCACGCGGCGACGGCGCCGTGGAAAGCGAAGGATGCGCTCGACGCGGTGGTGTTGATGGATTTAGGTTGGGACAAGCTGCGCGAGCATTTAGAACCGACGCAGCGCAGCCACCGCGTCATCACCAATGGCGGCGATCAGCCCAATGTCATTCCCAACAAGGCAACCATCTGGTGGTTTTTCCGCGAAGCGACGGCGGAAAAGACCCGCGCGCTGTTCGACAAAGCCAAGCGTATCGCCCAAGGCGCGGCGATCATGACCGACACGACCTATTCCGTTAACGTGCTCAGCGCGGTGTGGCCGACGCGAGCGAACCGGACATTGGCGGAAGTGATTCAAGCGAACGTCGAGCAGATCGGCATGCCGCAATGGAGCGAAGGCGAGCAAGGCTTGGTGGGCGAGCTGCAAAACAAGTTGAACGTCAACGCGACCGGCATGCCGACCAAGATCACGCCGTTAAAAGAATGCGTGCAGGCGGTCTCCGCCAACGATTCCGGCGAAGTGACGTGGGTCGTGCCGACCGGTTTAATTACATTTCCCTCGAATATTCCCGGTGTGTCGTATCACCACTGGTCGGCCGGTGTGTCGCTGGCAACTTCGATTGCCCACAAAGGCGCAGTGGCTGGCGCAAAAGCGATGGCGGCATCGGCAGTGGATTTGTTCATCGATCCGCAGCTGGTCGCGAAGGCCAAAGAAACCTTCAAAGAAGAAATCGGCGACACAGTTTACGAACCTTTGCTGCCACCCGATCAAAAGCCGCCGCTGGAACTAAACCGCGACATCATGGAGCGTTATCGTGCGGTGATGCGTGAACACTACCTGAAAGACAAGCCGGTGTTTAGTTGAGAAGGTGAAGCGGGGCGACGCTTATACTCCGCGTTCCTTCCCCGATTTTGAGGCGATGTCTTTCTCCGCGCGATTTTCCCAGGGCGCCAAGGCGGCGATTCCGATCTGGATTGCGTTCGTTCCTTCTTCTCTTGCCTGGGGCATCGCGGCTCAATCCCACGGCCTTACCCTCCAAGAAGTTTTCCTGATGTCGGCTTGGGTTTATTCTGGGCCGGCGCAGTTTGCTGTGCTGGTGCCGCTGGCCGAGGGAAAATCGGCTGCCACCGTGTTGATCGCGGGTTTGCTGATGAACTTGCGTTTCTTGCCGATGAGCACGGCGTTGGCGCCGTTTTTCCGCGGCGTGAAACGCTTGCCGCTGTTAATCGCTTCGCATGTTGTTAGCGCGAGCAGTTTCATCGTTCCGTATCTGCAATTCCAAAAAGAGCGCGAGGCGAGCGGTGGCGCGTCGGTGGCAGATGGCTACGGCAATCTTGGTTTTTTCGTCGGCATCGGTGCGACGGCGTTCACCGTTTGGGTCGTGGGGACAACCGCTGGCTTCACCGTCGCGTTGGGTTTTCCGCCGGGGTTCGAAGAGGCGCTCAAGTTCATCCTGCCGGGATACTTTGCCGGCCTATTGGTAGCGGAGATGAAAGGCAAGACAATGCCGTTGATTTGTTTCGTCAGCATCGTCACTGCGATTCCCGGCGCGTTGCTCAACCCCGGTTGGGGTTGGTTGGCGACGGCGGCATTGGTCGCGATCATTGGTTGGGGTTTGGAAAAATGGCTTTCTCGCGCCTAGAGCTGATCTTTATTCTCGGCGCCTCGGCACTGCTACTCCGGGCACTGCCGCAGTTGTTTCTCGTTGGCAAGAGTTTCCCCGAAACTTGGGATCGGCTGCTGCGTTATCTTTCTTACGCGCTGCTCTGCGGTTTGATTTCGATCACGCTGTTTATGTCCGGCGCGCGCTTCGAATCGGACAGAGCACTTTACCGCGGCGTCGCGTTGGCGGTGACAATCGCGATTGCCTACAAGACCAAAAGCGCGGTTACGGGGATGTTGGTGGGAATGGTGCTGGTATTGCTGTTGTCGTGGCTGGGATAAGAAAATATCTCGCGCAGAGGCGCAAAGGACGCAAAGGTTTCAGAATTCCCTTTTTCCGAACTTCGTGCTCTTCGCGTCTTCGTGGTGAAAACCCCCTATCGCCCCTGCTCGCGAACCGCGCCGATTAGAAAGCCATAAATCATCAGCGGCACAGTCGTCGTCAGGATCATCGCCAGAACAATATCGCCGGTGCCGGCGATGACTTGCGCGGCTATGAGCGGGGCGACGACGCCGGCGAAATAGTGCAGCGACATGATGATGCCGCTGGCGGTGCCGGCGTTGCCGGGTGGGGCGGTTTCCTGGGCGAGGGCGACGACGAGGGCCGGCACTGAAGCTTTGATGATGCCGAAGATGGCGATGCCGATGGCAATCGCCAGCGGTGTGCGCAGCCAATAGAAAACGATGAACGCCGCGAGCGCGGCGGGGAACGCGCTCAGTGCGACGACGCGCTTGCGGCCGAATTTATCGGATAGATTTCCTAAACAAAACGAGCCGAACATGTTGGCGATGCTCAGGATGCCCATGATCCAGCCGGCTTGGTTGAGGTCGAGTCCCTTGTCGGTGCGCAAGAGCGTCGGTGTCCACGCCGCCGAGGCCCAGAATACCGAGCCGCCGACGAATTCAGCGAGCGCGAGCAGGAGAATGGAAAACGATAGGGCGCTGCGAAACGAGCCGGTTTGCGCGGCGGTTTGTTTAACATGTTTGTCGCGAATCCAAATGAGCTGCAGCAGCATGTCCGCCGCGGCGATGATGCCGACGCACACAAAAGCCGTGCGCCAGCCGTAGGCGGCGGTGATGCGGCTCGCCAGCATCGCGCCGATGGCGCCGCCGATGCCGTAGGCCACCGAGACAAGACTCGCGCCCAGGCCGCGGCGATGCGGCAGCAAGTCCGACATGATGGCGTAGAGCGACGGCGGCGTGAAGCCGTAGCCGATGCCGGTAACGCCGAGACACAAAAAGTGGAGCAGATGATATTCGGAAAGGCCGGCGCCGGCGAAGCCGATGGCCAATAAGCTCAAGCCCGTGATCAGCACGGTTTTGCGGCCGATGCGGTCCGCCAAGCGGCCGGCGATGCTGCTGGTGAGCGCCGCAATCAGCATCATCACCGAGAACAAACTGCCAGCGGCGACTTCCGAGAGCGAAAAAGTCTGGCGAATCTCCGGCAGCGCGATGCCCAGCGTCGCCACCATCATCGACGGCATCAAGTTCGAGCAGGGGACAATGGCGACGGATAGACGATCGCGTCGCTGCGACTCTGGCGCGCTTGTGGGGTTGATGGAAAATCCTTACTTCAGCGGAATGAAAACGTAGTGGCGCGGCTGGCCGCCGACGACTCTGGTGATGTGCCCATGGCCGGTGGTGTCCTCCGCAAGCATCACATCGCCCGGACCGAAATGGCGGATCGTGCCGTCGCCGGTTTCGATCTCGACTGCGCCCGAAAGCGTGATGACGTACTGGCGGTTGGGGGCAGAGTGATAGGTGCTGTAATGGTCCGCCGGCGCGGTGCGAAACATGATGCCATGGGCCGGTTCGAGCGCCGATGCCATCATGTGCTTGACGGATTTCAGTTCGACTTCGACATCTTCAAAATGGGATTCGTTATCAGCGCCGGTATAGAGTCTGACGATCTTCATGTGCCGGGTTGTAGGAGAAACGCTGTGGAAAAGCAAACACCGTGGACACGCGTTGCGTTACTCGGGGGAACGGGGTGATCTGAACGTTTGAGATTTATTTGATCTCGCCTCGAAAAACTTTAGCACCGTACTCGCGGTTCACCGCCTGCATGATGCCATTGTCGTAAAGCCCATCTTGGGTCGGCCCTCAACAGTTTCGCCCGTACCAAAGATCATAAACGTCCCGATGCGCCGGTTCCCTCCATCAAGAAATCGTGGAGAGTGATTCCTCGAACATGGTCGGTTTCAAAAGGTGTGGAACAGACAACGGTCAACTGGCGTTTGGGAAATATGCCTGGGAACCAGGTGAAATCCATTGGCCCAGCCGTTCCCAATTTCACTTCAATCATCTCCTCGGTATCTGGGATGATGAAATCGATCTCATGCTCAGCCGATTGCCAGAAGCCGATGGTTTCCTCCCATCGCGGCTGACGAAGCGCGGCGCGGCGAAACAATTCTTGAGCTACCATCCACTCCATCAGCTTTGCTTGCTCGGACGAAGGCAGCGTTTCAAAGTCATGGACCTGCCGGAGTCTGAATGGAGAAAACGCAATCGCTGCAGCGAGATTAACAAAGGCAAACTTGGCGGGCTTGCGAAACAGCGCAATGTTGCGGTGCATATCGCGCGGTAGCAGCGAAACCACGCACATCAGATCAGACAACTGTTCAATGTAGCCACTGGCAACCGTGTTGTTCGCAAGTCCGGCTTCGCGGGCCAGCTTCGCAACCCCCACCGGCGTTCCGGCAAAACGAAACAGTGTGGTAAGAATCTGTCCAAGCGCTAGACGGCTGCGCCCGGTGGAGACTAATTCGCCGATCACCCAGTCCCGGATCAGTTCGATAAAGTACTCTGGAAGTTGTTCGAACTGGCAGATGTCGTTGCACGCCAGTGGCACGCCGCCGGACAGGAGATAGGCCATCCACGTCTTGTCGCCGAATACCTCGGCGCAGTTCTCGTAAAACTGTCGATACGAAATCGGCAAGAAGACAAATTCCGTTTGTGGAAGCTTGCCTTTTCGCCCGGGCAGTCGTTCTTTTCCTTTCCGAAGATCGTGTGCTTTGGAGCCCGTCGTTACGACGAGGATGTTGCGCAGTGGGCCTTCGTCCCACGCGCGCTTGAGGGCACGTTCCCAGTCCGGGATGGCGGTGACCTCATCGATAAAGATGGGCCGAACTTTGGCGTTCTTTGCAAATGAACTCGCTAGCTGGACAAGTGCTTAATAGAAGTCGTCGGTTCGGTAAATCGCGTCGCCATTGAGGTAAGCCGCGGTACCTTTGCCAAAATCTAGAATCGTGTTTCGAAGTTCGAGGTCGAGCCAAGTGCTCTTTCCATACTGGCGCGGGCCGCGGATCATCAGTATGGCTGGCTCTATTGGCAGTTCGCGAAGGCCAAACTCGAAGCGAAACGGATGCGCCTTTGACTCGTAGGCGACGATGCGTGGCCACATGTCCTCTCGATCGACTTCACCCTCCGTGAGCAGGGCATTGAATTGCCTAACGTCCACAACGTTAATACACCTAACGTTTAGAACGTTAGCAATTCAAATTTGCGGGCAGCAGGCTGCCGACCCCATCACGCCCACCCAGTGATCGCAGGTCCGCCGGATCTCTTTTTAGGTAACTGCTTACTTAATGCCTAACTCCTGATTCACTTCGCGCTGCAAACTGAAATCATAAATCTTTGCCGGCGACACCGGCTGCGGCAGCTTCAGCAGCTCGGCCTCGGAGCGCAGGAACTCTTCAACTTCCTTGTCAGTCGGGATGCTGTTGGTGGTGAAGGCGGGTTTGGCCAAATGATAGGATTCGAGCGCCACCGACATGTCGACGCCCAAATACTTGGCCAAAACCTCGGCCGCGCCGCGCTCGTTCTCAAACAAGTAGCGCGCGCCTCGCGCTCTGGCGCGCAGCATGCGCTTGACCAGATCGCGCCTTTCGCGCAGCAGTTTCTCCGAAACCGCCAGGCCGTTTTGCAGGTTGGCCGCGTCGTCCAACGTATTGGCGTGTAATTTTAGCTTGAACTTATCGCGCGCCAGAATAACCGTCGGCGGTGAGAGCGCAGCTAAATGAATCACGCCGCTCAATAAACTTTGCAGCTGCGCCGGCACGTCGCCGCCGATGATGACGGTTACGTCTTTATCAGGATCGAGGCCGGCTTTTAGCAAATGGCGGTTGGCAGAGGAGTGTTGTGAGCCGCCGAACGTCGTGATGCCGAAGATTTTGCCCTTCATTTCGCTGAGCGACTTGATGTCCGGTTTGGTCACCAGCCAGAACATATTTTTCTTGAGGCTCTGGGCGACCACTTTGGTCGGCAGATCGCTGCGCTGCATGGCGCGGGTCAACGTGCCGACGTTGTTGATCGCGTGGGTTTCGCCGCTTAGCAGAGCCGTGACTGCGATATTGCCGCGCACTTGGACGACATCGGCCGCGAGGTTTTCCTGGCGAAAAAAGCCGCGCTCCTGGGCGATGTACAGATCGATGGAGGCGATGCTCCGGCTCGGATAGGCGATGACAATCTTGTCCTGCGCGACCGAAGCGCTGCTGAGAAACGTTGCCAAGGCGATAAGCAATAAGCGAAAAGCAGTGAGCATGCGAATGGTTTAGATGATCGGTCCAGCCGCGTCAAGCCGATTGTTCAAGGTTCAAAGTTGAAAATCCGGTTGGTTGGAGGGGGAGGACCTTCAGGGTCTCACGTAGAGCGTTCGGGAGTCTGACGTTCCACAAACATCTCCAGCTTGCGGAGCGCCTACGCGAGTCACTTATCACTCGTACCGAATACTTTCCCCTGCGGAGGAACAGCGTGCGTCTTGGCTGAGGCGGTCTCCTGATTTCGCATGGTGAACATTTGCCGGTAACTGTGGCCCTCGATCCTAAAAATTCCCAGATGGGGGCGGACCCCGTCCCCGCCAACCACCAGTTGAACGTACTCGCCTGACGGCAACATAATCTCCTTCTCTCCAGCAATCGGGATGTCGAACTTATGCTTGGGCTGCTGTCCGACGATCTGCACGGCTATGTTTTTGCCCGAATCGTTAGAGATCTTTAACGACGTACGTTCCGCCTTTTGCAAGGACTCGACAGCGACGATGGGTGGCGCTGCCGCGGTATCTTTTAGCTCGACGTTGGCGGGAACGTCGAAGACTTTCGCCATGTAACCAGCCTCGATTTTTTCCATTGCCTTCGATTGGAAGCGAGCTACGTCTTTTTTTGCGGCGGCAAGCCAGCGAAACAGCGAAGGGTAGTCTTTTCTCGCGAAATATTCCTCAGCCGGAGCTTTGACCGTGCTGTCGATGAGCGTCTCGGCTCTTTGCCGGTATTCGATCGGGATTTCGGTATCCAGTTCACGCAGTGAAACCAGAACGGCGGTCACTGGTCCCTTCTTCAAGGTTTCTTCGGCTTTGAGAATGCGCGCGCGGGCATCGAGCGCCTTGACACGCAACAATACCTCCTGTTCTTTGACGTACATCTTGCGCATGCTCTTAAGCTCCGTGATCGCCGTGTCGAGTTTGCCGTTGTCGACCAGATCCGTGACCCAATTGATGTGGACTTCAGGGAGGCGCACGCTTAGCGTTGCCGCCTCTGCCTTGGCGCGACCGTCGGCGTCCTTGGACAAAGAGTTTAGATAATTAATGGCGAGATTGAAGTCTTTATCCGCGATCGCTTGCCGCGCTGCCGCCACGATCGCGCGATCTCGGCAAGCCGTGATCGTCTTGGGGTTGGTGAAGAGAACATCATCGGCGCTGCTGCGATCGGCCAAGATCTTCGCATAACCGCCTTCACCGTCACGGGTGAGCTTGCCACAGTTGAAAGAATCCCAGGTTTCGCTTCCGTAGTTGAACGCGGCGGCCGCACCTAAACCCATCAACGTCAACGCAACCAGTTTTTGCATAAAGTCCCCCTCTGTTTTCAATGAACCTAGCAGCTCGGTTTTGTTAACCTTACATCTTTTTAGTTTGGCCCAACCTGGCCCAGTGCCTTGACCGCGGACGGGTTGCGCGAGCGGCCCAAGAAAGCCGCGACATCGACTTGGCCCGCGTGCTCGAAGGGCACGAGCAAGATTTTCTTTTGATCGGTAAATCCCGCTTCCGCCGCCATTTTGGTCAGAGCATCCTCCACACCTTTGTGAATGCCGACAAACAGAATGCGATAGTCGGCGGCGATAGTACCGCGTTGGGTTTTTGATTCGGTCGGTTTGCTCTTTTTGTCTTGAACACCGTCGGCGATGCAGACCAGGACGTACTTTGCGCCCTTGGAGCCATTGGCCTTTTCGTTCAGCTCGATCTGCTGGCGCGCGTGATCGAAGATGGCAACAAAATCAGACACCGTATCGTTGCGTTTGTTCTGGGGGATTTCTTTAATGTCTTTGAAGATCTTCGTGACCTGCGGCTCGAAACGAGACAGCCGGCTTTCTAATTGGACTGAAATCACATCGAGGTCATCGACCCTTAAGATCGCCAGCCGGTCGCCTGGGGCGATAAATTCGAGGACCGAGGAGCGGGCGAGGGCGGGGTAATCCTTAAATTGTTTGCGAGCCACCGATGTGGTGGTGTCGTAGCACATGTTCCAATCGACCCTGCTGGCCTGCGCCACACCAGCAAACAAAGTCGATGCCGTTAGGGTGATACCTATCAGAATGTTTTTTGAGCGTGTCATTGTAAGTGCCTCCTTTTGTTTATTGTTTACGCCCGAACCATCTGCCCAAGCTCTGCTCAATTGAGCGGAACGGATCGAACACGGCGATATCAGTGTAGGCACCGATGTAGGTAAGAATGCCGGGCGCATCGTGGTCTTTTTTCTTTGGTGGTTTTGCACTGGTTCTTCGGGCCGTCAGTCGAGTTGCCAAGCGCTGTGCCGCACGGATGGGCGCAACCAGCGCCCAGAAGATCGCTTTGATCAGAGGCACGGCCAACAGATGAATGCCGCGGTAGCCCGAAATGAGCTCGACGCTGCAACAGACGTGAGCCAGTAAGCCGTTGATGCCGGCCAGTACCAGACCGCCTAAAACGTAACCGCGCCAAGCGGAGACAAAATCTTCGAGTAAAACCAGTGGCACCGCTGCGCCGAAGAGAATGAGCCAGCGCATGGGGCTCTTTTCCTTGAAACGCTCCGCTAGTTCTGCGCCGAGCAGAAACTGGGCGATGCCGAGAGCCGCGCCGTAGAGCAGTAGATCGGTAATGTCGATCGATTGACCGAGCACCTGAAGGGTCAGCAAAACGTATCCGGCGCGATCGAGAACGACTTCCATAGCTTCGCCGATCAGCTTACTGTTCAAACCCCAGAAAACGATCGCCGCAGGCGCCATCAACATGCCCAAGGCACCGCCTTCGTTGATTAGCTGCTTCAAGTGATAGGCTGCTGTTTGTGTCTCAGGGATTTCGGGTAAAGGATGCGTAGGTTCCAAGACCGGCGGCGGCGCGTCAGTCACGGAGCCGAGATCAAAAGCTTTGCCCGACTCGTCGCAGCGATTACTTGGATGGCTCGCCAGGACCCGTATCGTGATCTGTCGCCCTGGATGACCCCGATCACGCCGGTCAAAACACCGACGACGATCAAAACGATTGCCAAACACCACAAGATTGTGCGTCGCGACGAGCGTTACATTCGCGAGCTGCGCCTCGAAGTGAGCGGTGGAGTGACTATGGCGCCAAAACTCGAACTGGAGCCAGGAGGTGAGGTTTTAAGTCAACTGCAAAACGCGGTGATTGCGGCGCGCTCCGCGGCCCTTGAAGCAATCTGGAACTTCAAATTCAACGGTTGATCCACACGGGAGGGTTGTCATGAAAGCAAAAATCTTAGCAATCATCTGCGGATTCGTAATTGTGCTCTTTTCTAATCATGGCTTAGCGCAGCCATTTGATGCCGAGCGCATGCGCAGAGCCATTATCTCGGGGAACTGGACCGAGGTCGATGCCGCGGTGGAAGAGTGGCTCCGAAACCCAACCGGACGGGCTGTGGCTTCGATTATTCGTGGTTACGCAGCTTTGGCAAAGGGCGACGAGACAGCCGCTGTAGCTTATTTTCTTCGGGCGAACATGGGCAAGACCGATCCGCGAACCGCCAAGTGGTTTGATGAGTTGGCGACCAAAAACCCGAACAGTGCCATGGCGCAATTCTTTGCCGGTGACTTTGCGGCACGGCAAAACGACCGCGCAGGCGCAATTGCGCGGCTTGATAAAGCAGTGAAGCTTAATCCCGAGTTGCACGTAGCGATGCTCGCGCGCGCAATGCTGCGAGTGTCAGGAAGCGAGGGTCATCTGGCTCTAGCGGACTTGGAAGCGCTTGAAAAGACGGCCCTCGCAGCCGATGCGTTGGTGATTCGTAGCTCCCTCGACTTGGACAACGGTTACCTCGCGCGCGCGCAGGATCATCTCAACCGCGCGCTACAGCTTGCGCCCGGGCATGCAGTGGCCCTCAATACGCTCGGCCTCTTGCGGGTTCATCAGAACAACCTTAGAGAAGCCAAGGATGCATTCGCCGCCGCTTTTGGTAGGGCGCCAGAATTGACCGAAGCCCGAACGAACTATCAGATCACGGAAGCTGCCATGAAACACGGGTCGGTCATTGCAACGAAGAAGATAACGATCGTCGTGGCCAATGACGAGCAAATGAAAGAGGCAACCGGGTTCGCGGGGGACGTCCTGAGAGCGAGATCTGGTCGCGATCCGATCGTCACGAGGGATGTCAACCAAGCCGCTGCCCTCGCAGGCAAATACGACGTTATTCTGCAGGTGCCCGACGGTGGCGCAAAGTCCGTTCTCGGCGGCAGAGTGCTGGATACCCTGAACAAAGTTAATGAGCTAACCAAAGGGAATAGTTCGGTGAATATTATCAGTCAGTCCCACGAGGCGTCTCAAAACGCGGTCTCGGGAGTATCGCGGTTCACAAGCGGACCATCGAACGGCAATCGGACCCGGGTCGAAGGTATCCAGATGATGGACCCGAGTGAATTGTCCGGCCTGGTTGGCAAGACTCCAATGGGAGTTACTGATAACCAGGGGTTAGCGAGGGATTCCGCTCGCCTCATCAAGGAAAGAAATATCCCTGTAACACCGTACATCACCGAGAAAATAGGCATACAACATCTCAATAACGGGAAGGCTTTCAAGGATTACGGTGTGCCATATTACTCGACGCCTTCGGAGGTGAAATTGGAGCTTACCCCGCGATTGAGTCTGACCAAAAAGGAACCGACCTTTGGCGTCGGATTGAAGGACGCAGGAGATCGAGGCGGAGAACGTATTGGTATGTCGGAACGGGACTGGACACTGCATGGCTCCGTCGACCGACTCTCTCGCGGATCGATGAGTGACCTTTTGACGAAGAACTTTGGCCGTGGCGTAAACATCGCATCTTTACCTGATCTGTCAAGTCGCCAGTCCACCTGCGCCTGCGATTCCGGTGGAATTGAATTGGCGTTGATGGACTTTACACGCGGGAAAGGAGGGACGATTCGTTATAACAAAGGCAGCGGCAAGTTAACGGTCGTTTACACGTTGTTTAATTACGAATCTCTCACACAGATTGCCGTGGCGAAAAGATAGGTTCGTTGGCTGAAGAAGAATCACTCGTCGTTCATCTGCAAGGTAACGCCGTTCGAAGCGGCGCAGCGGCTCTTGAAAAGGCGTCTCCGGCTCAGTATACAAAGGAAAAATCAGGAGGGCGGCTATGAAAATCAAACAGATTTATCACATTGGGTTGCCGTGCAACGATCTGGAACGTGGCGTCAAGTTCTACACCGAAGTCTTGGGCATGAAGTGCACCAAGGTCGGCTACGACACCGAGAGCGGCGGGCCATATAAGGACGTCTACGGCATGTTTCCGGCGATTGCCCGGTTGTTCTTAGAAGACGGCATGTGCCTGGTGCTGTTCCAGCGGCCGCAGGAAGTGAACCGCGGCGATTTCGATGAAGGCACCAATCATTTGGCGTTGGAAGTTAGCCCGGAAGATTTCGACAAAGCCAACGACGAGCTCAAGAAGGCTGGCGTGAAGGTTTTGATCGACAAGCCGGTGGTGCGGCCGACCGGCAAGGCGATTTATTTCTTTGACACCGAGCAGAACTACATCCAGCTCTGGTCGAAGCCGTAGGGCGCATCGCTTGGCGATGCTGTTCCGGGTTTCGTTGTTCCGCGTTTCGGGTTGAAAGACATCTGACGTTAACTCGAAACCCGAAACCTTCGACATACCCCGTGCGCCCTCAGGGCGCACGGGGTATGTCGTTTTGGCCGTCGGCCAATCTTCTGGCGGTCGTGAGAAAACCGGTGTGCGCCACCATGCGATGCTGCGGGCGGGCGCTCAGGCCTTTGAAATGCCAGCCGCGCATCAATGTCTCGGTGGTTTCGACGCAGGCGAAACGCCGGTCCTCTTTCAAAGCGTCCACCAAGCTTTTGATCTGCAACACCGTCGGCAAATAGCACAATAAAATGCCGCCCGGCCGCAGCACGCGCCAGGCGCGCTCGATCACTTGCCAGGGCTCTGGCAAGTCGAGAATCACCCGGTCGATGTCGGTTTCTTCTAGCTCCGCCGCCACGTCGCCATGTTTGATAGTCCAGTGCGGCGCCGGGCCGAAATATTTGGCGACATTTTTTTTCGCCAGGTCGGCGAAGTCTTCGCGAATCTCGTAGGAAATCAGTTGGCCGCTTTCACCGATGGCACGAAGCAGCGCCATGCTCAGTGCGCCGGCACCGACGCCGGCTTCGACGACGCGTGCGCCGGGGAAGAGATCGGCCCAGATCAAGATCGGCCCGATGTCCTTGGGATAGATGACCTGGGCCGTGCGCGGCAGATTAGGAATTAGCTGCGGCAGGCTCGGACGAAAGACCAAGAACGGTTCGTTGAAAGATGAACGCACCGCGATGCCTTCCTCCTTGCCGATGATTTCTTCCGGGTTGATCTTGCCGCCGCGAATCGCAATGGCGCGGCGCGCGTCGAGGCGGGTCAGATATTCGCGGTCTTTGCGGTCGAGCAAGATAACCGGTTCGCTTTCTTGCAGCGGCCCGCGGCGGTAGGCAGAGTCCATGGGCGATTTCGAGGCGTCACTTTATGGTGAACGAGCCGAAACCTTTCTTGTGCAGTTCGTCGACGACTTCGCGAACTTCTTGGGCACGATTGATATCGCCGACCAGCAACGCGTCCGGCGTGTCGACGACGACGGCGTCTTTGATTCCCAGCAACACGACGAGGCGGTCGGGTGCGTGCACCAGGCAATTGCTGGCGCCGTAGCCGAGCCACTGGCCGTGGCCGGCGTTGCCGTTGCCGTCGCGGTGCAGCATGCGATGGACGGCGGCCCAACTGCCGACGTCGCTCCAGCCGAAGTCGGCGTCGACGGTCAAAACTTTCTGCTCACCGCTGGCCGGCTCCATCACGCCGACGTCGATGGCGATGCTGGGCATTTTCTTGTACCCCGCGGCGATGAGCTTTCTTAGCCGCGGGTCGGCGCTGGCGAGCGATTTGCCGCGCGCGCCCTGCGCGATGTTCTGCAAGCCCTGGTAAAGCTCGGGCATGTAGCGCGCCATCAGTTGCAGCAGGGTCGCCGCTTTCCAAATAAAAATACCGCTGTTCCACAAAGAGCCCTGGCGCATGAGCCGCTGCGCCATTGCGAGCTTGGGCTTTTCGGTAAATCTCTTGACGCGGTAACCGGCCGCGCCACCACCGAGTTTGTTTCCTTTCATGATGTAGCCGTAGCCGGTCTCGGGGTAGGCCGGGCGAATGCCAATCGTCACCAGTTGGTCATGCGATTTCGCCAGCGCGACCGCTTTGTCGATGGTTTTGCGAAAGGCTTTGGCGTCGGGCACCCAATGGTCGGCGGGCAAGACGATCATCACCGCCTCGGGGTCGCGGCGCACGACTTCGAGCGCGGCTAAGCCGATGCAGGGCGCGGTGTTGCGCCCCTGGGGCTCGGCGAGAAAGTTGTGCTTGGGCAAATTACCCAGCTCTTTGCGAGTGGCCTCCAACTGATCGGCGATGGTGACGACGAGCGTTTGTTTGGCGCCGCTGAGCGGTGCGACGCGCTCGGCGGTTTCGGCGATGAGACTTTTTGAGCCGAAAATTTTCAGTAGCTGTTTGGGTTTTTGCAGCCGGCTGAGCGGCCAAAAGCGGGTGCCTTTGCCGCCGGCGATGATGATACTGTAGCAATGTGCTTTCATCCGATATATTTCCGTCCGCAGAGTGACAGCTATAGTACGGTAGGAGCTATGACGGATCAAGGCGCGGTTGAGAAAGCACACCGTTGGTCAGTGCCGCCGGACCTGCAAGGCATTCGGCTCGACGCCTTTCTGCGCCGGTGCCTGCCGCAACTATCCCGCCGCGTACTCGAAGTGGCCATCGCCGAGAGATTATTTCGGATCAATGCGAAAGTGGGGCGCAAGGGCGAGGCGCTGCGTGAAGCCGATGTCGTGACTTATCACGGCGACGCCGCCTGGCTGGCGGTGCGCCCGTTGCCGGATGCCGATCTTCCTGTGCCGATTGTCTACGAGGATGATTTCCTATTGGTGCTCGACAAACCTGCCGGCATGGCGACCCACGGATTTTCCGCGCGCGACCGCGGCACCTTAGCCAATTTCCTGAGCGCGCGCTACCCAGAGCTTGCATCGGTCCACGCCAAGCCCTGGGAGTTTGGTGTGGCCCATCGCCTCGATCGCGAGACTTCCGGTTTGGTGCTGGTAGCAAAATCGGCTGAAGTCTTCGCCCAACTGCGCCGGCAATTTCAGCAGCGGCAAATTAGCAAATGGTATTGGGCGCTGGTCTGGGGCGAGACGCCCAAAGAAGGGTCGATCAACTTGCCAATCGCCCATGACAGCGCCGACAAGCGCAAGATGCGCGCGCTCGCAAAGCGAGGAGGACACCGTAAGAACCTGAAGTCCTGGCAGGCAGCGACGCATTATTATCGCTTGGGCGAAAGGCAGGGCACAAGTTTGCTTGAATTGGAGATGTTTACCGGCGTGACCCATCAGCTGCGGGTGCATTTGGCTGCCATCGGTCACCCGATCGTCGGCGACTCACTCTACGGCGCGGACTATTCAGAGCGCTTTGGCCTGCAGCGCCATTTTCTCCATGCCCAACGCCTGCAGCTCCACCATCCGCAGACCGCCAGGGTGGTGGAATTCGTAGCCCCGTTGCCGGCGGAGCTTTCCAGCTTGTTAGAAAACTTGCAAGTTTCCTGAGCACCGGGGCCTTATTCTTGCCTGTTTTTGCCGCTTTCTTGATTGACCTCTCTAAAACCCGTTAAGATCGATGCCATGACGGAGTTTGTCATGGTCTATGTGACCGTCAGCTCGGCCGCCGAAGGGGAGCGCATCGCTCGCGCGCTGGTCGAGGAGCGGCTGGCGGCCTGTGTGAACCGGGTTGCCGGCGTGCACTCGACCTATCGTTGGCAGGGGCAAGTGGAAGAGAGCGCGGAAGAGCTGCTGCTCATCAAAACCCGTCAAGAGCTGTTCGCGGTGCTGGCGCGCCGGGTCGAGGAACTGCACAGCTATGAGGTGCCCGAAGTCATTGCGGTGCCGGTGGCGGCCGGCAATGACAGCTATCTGCGCTGGCTCCATGATCGGGTAGCGCCGAAAGACAGCTAGAACCCCATGCGCGAAAAACGCGAAGTCTCTGCCGGCGGCATCGTCTACCGGCGCAACCACGATAGCGTCGAAGTGGCGTTGATCCGCTCGCGCCGGCGCTGGGGTTTGCCCAAGGGACATCTGGAGCCAGGCGAGACCGTGCAGCAGGCGGCTTGCCGCGAAGTTTTCGAAGAGACCGGACTGCGCGGCGAAGTGGTCGACAAGCTCGGCGAAATCACCTATCGCTTCATGAACAAATGGACCGAAGGCAAACCGGTGCGGGTTTTCAAGCGCGTGCACTTCTATCTGATTCGTTGGACCGAGGGCGACGTCGATGGCCACGACTATGAAGTCGACGAGGCGCGTTGGTTTGCCATCGAGACGGCGTTGGAGACCTTGTCCTACGCGACGGAAAAGAAAATGATGCGCCGCGCGCAAGCTTACATCGAAGCCGAGCTAAACAAAGCCTCCGAGCGCCGGACCGCTCTAAACCTGCCTGGGTAATCGTTCCTCGCGAATTCGGAAAGAGCCTTGCCGAATTCGGTTATCGTGATATATCGAAAAACAAATCGGCCTCGGCTTGAAAGTTTGTTGAACCGTGGGAGGAGCTAAACCGTGAGTCAAGTTGCACTTATCACCGGAGGAGGCGGCGGCATTGGCGGCGCGGTCGCCCAGCGCATGGCGGCGGCGGACATCACCGTGGTCATTGCCGACTATGACGGCGGCGCCGCGGAAAAAGTAAAGGGCGAAGTGGTTGCTAGCGGCGGCAAAGCCGACGCGCTCGCCATCGACGTCACGGTCGCGCGCGAAGTCAAAGCGGTGGTCACCGACGTTGCCAAGCGCTATGGCCGCATCGACATTCTCGCCAACATCGCAGGCGGCAGCCGCTTCACCAAGCGCATCGAAGAGTTTACCTGGGCCGAGTGGAAAGAAGTCATCGACGCCAATCTCAAGGGAACGTTTCTGATGTGCCGCGAAGTGGCGCCGATCATGCAGAAGCAAAAAAGCGGGCGGATCATGAACACGGCGTCGAACTATGGCGTCACCGGCTCGGCGCTGCGCACGCCCTATGCGGCGTCCAAAGCCGGCATTATTACGTTTACGAAATCCTTGGCACTGGAGCTGGCGCCGGACAATATCCTCGCCAACACCGTGGCGCCGGGGCCGACCGATACGCCGCGTGTGATGGCGCACGAGTCGCCCGAGGCGCGCAAGCAGCGCTGGTGGCCGAATATCCCGATGGGCCGCACGGCGCTGCCGGAAGATTTGGCCGAGATGTATTACTTTCTAACGACGCCGGAGAGTGCCGCGATCACCGGACAGGTGTTTCACGTCAACGGCGGGGTGGTGATGCCATGAGACTCAAGGACAAAGTTGCGGTGATTACCGGCGGTGCCCAGGGTATTGGCCGGGCAACGGCACTGATGATGGGGCGCGAAGGGGCGAAGATCGTCGTCGCCGATTTGCAAGGCGAAAAAGCGCAGGCGGTGAGCAATGAGCTGAAGGCGCTCGGCGCGGAGTCGCTCAGCGTCGCCGTCGATGTCGCCAGCGAGTCGTCGGTCAAACAAATGGCCAAGGCGACATTTGACCGCTTCGGCCGCGTCGATATTCTCGCCAACATCGCCGGCATCTACTTCCCGAAAAAATCCGTGGTCGATCTAACCGAAGAAGACTGGGACCGCACGATGAACATCAACCTGGGCAGCAATTTTCTCTGCTGCCGCGAGTTTGTGCCCGCCATGCGCCAACAAAAAAGCGGGCGCATCATTAGTGTGGCCTCCGGCATCGGCCACTATGGCATGCGCCAGTTTTCCCACTACGCGGCGTCCAAAGCGGCGATCATGGGCTTCGTCAAATCGTTGGCCCGTGAAATCGGGCCGGACGGCATCACCGTCAACGCCATCTGCCCGGGCTCGGCCAACACCGCCATGCCACGGCAGCATCGTTCGGAAGAAGAGGTGCTTGAGCGGCTCAAGGCGACGCCGCTGCCGCACATCCTCGAACCCGAAGACATCGCCGGCTCGATCACGTTTCTCGCCAGCGACGCCGCCAAGTTCATCACCGGGCAGTCCTACAATATCAACAGCGGCAACTACATGTTCGGATGATGCCAGCGCGCTAGGCCAAAGCGAAATTCGAACAGGGGCGCGAATCAATAGCGCCTAGGCCGCGAACGATTCATGAACTACATCGTCGGCGTCGATATCGGCGGCACATTCACAGATTGTGTTGCGTTGGATGACCAGGGCACGGTGACACTCGGCAAGGCGCTCTCGACGCCGGAGGACTTCGCCGTCGGCGCATTGAACGCCGTCGCCGATGCGGCGCGCCATCTTGGGCTGGCCAGCGACGCGGAGCTGTTGGCGGCGACCAAACTGTTCTTTCACGCCTGCACGGTCGCCGACAATACATTGATCACCCGCAGCGGGCCGAAAACCGGACTACTCACCACCGAGGGCTTTGGCGATACGCTTCTGATCATGCGCGGGCGGACCACCGAGGGGCTTACCGAGAGCGAAGCGTTTCGCGCCTCGACGCAGTCGAAGCCCGAGCCGATTGTGCCCCGGGCGCTGATCGAAGAAGTCGCCGAGCGCATCGACTACAAAGGCGCGGTGCTGGTGCGTCTGACCGAGCAGGAGATCGGCCGCGCCGTCAAAGCGCTGATCGAGCGCGGCGTGGAGTCGATCGCCATCGCGCTCCTCTGGTCGCTCGTCGATGACCGGCACGAGCGCGCGCTGGCCGACTTCATCCGTAAAAACTATCCGTCAATCTATCTCAGCCTCTCCAGCGAAGTGGCGCCGTTTCTCGGTGAATACGAGCGCACGGCGACGACGGCGTTCAACGCCTATGTCGGACCGAAGATAGCCGCGTATCTAAAGCGGTTGGGCGAGCTGCTCGCAGCCAAGGGGCTCAAGCGCGAGGCGCTGATCATGCAAGCCTACGGCGGTCTGCTCGGCATCGACGATACTTGCAAGAGCGCGGTGGGTACCATCGAGTCCGGACCGGCGGCCGGGGTCATGGGCAGCCGTTTCGTCGGCGCGGAGCTTGGCATGGGCAACCTGCTTGCCACCGACATGGGCGGGACCACTTTCAAAGTCGGTGTGATTCGTGACGGCGCGGTGGAGACCGATCACCGGCCGATCTTCATGCGCTATCAACTGTTTCTCTCGAAAATCTGGGTGGAGTCCATCGGCGCCGGCGGCGGCAGCATCGTCTGGATCGACGGCGAAAGCGGTTTGTTGAAAGTCGGGCCGCAGGGCGCCGGGTCGAGCCCCGGACCGATTTGCTATGGCCTTGGCGGCACCGCGGTAACGGTCTCCGACGCGGACTTGATACTCGGCTACTTGAACGAAGACTGCTTCTTGGGCGGGCGCATGAAGTTGGACCGAGAACGGGCCACGAAAGTTCTCGAGGAGAAAATCGCCCGGCCCATGGGCATGACGGTGGCGGAGGCCGCCAGCGGCATCTACCGCATCACTAACGGTCATATGAGCGACTCGATCCGGCGCGCCACTGTCGAGCGCGGCTACGATCCGCGCTCATTCACGCTGTTTGCTTTCGGCGGCGCGGCGCCGGTGCACGCCGGCCGCTACGCCGCCGAGCTTGGCATCAAAGAAATCGTCGTGCCGCTCACCGCCTCGGTGCACAGCGCCGCCGGATTGGTGAGCTCGGATGTGACTTATCATTTCGGCCGCTCCGAAAGGCTGGCGGTGCCGGCCGATGTGAAACGGGTGGGCGCGACTTTCGCGGCGCTCGTCGCAAGGGCGCGCGCCAGCCTCGGTGCCGCCGGTTTTGCGGATGGCGCGATGAAAATTATTCGCAGCTTCGACATGCGTTACCGCCAGCAGGTGCACGAATTGAACATCGCGTTTCCTGCGGGCGCGACTGAGCTGACCGAAGCCGATCTCGCCGCGATCTATCGGCGCTTCGATGAAGTTTACGAGTTGATCTACGGCCCGGGCGCGGGCTACCGCGAAGCGGGCCAGGAGATCATGGCCTTTCGCGTGGTCGCCATCGGCGAGTTGGGCAAGCCGCGGCTGCGCCAATATGCGCTGCAGAAAAATCAGGCTGCGGCTGCCATCAAGACCGAGCGCCGGGCCTATTTCGAAGAAGCGCGGGATTTCATCCCGGCGAAAATCTATGACTATGACCGGCTGGCACCGGGCAGCGAGTTGGCCGGGCCGGCGATCATCGAGACGCCGATCACGACGATCGTCATCAATCCCAACGACCAGGCGCTGATGGATGGCTATCGCAACATCCGCGTGCGCCTCGGAGACTGACATGTTCGACGGCAACATCGACCCGATTACTTTCGAAGTGCTGTCGCACCGGCTGCACCAAATCACCCGTGAAATGGGGATTACGCTGGAGCGCACCGGCGGCACGGTGACGACAACCCAACAGCACGACTACAACGCCTCGCTCTACACTCCCGACGGCGAGATCATGGCGGCGGGCGAGACCTATGGCCATCATGTGGTATGCGCCGGTTTTGCGGTCAAGCGTATCATCGATAGCTTCGGCAAAGACGAGATTTACCCCGACGATATTTTCCTGCTCAACGACCCCTATCTGGCGGCGATCCACAATCCCGACGTTTACATCATCGCGCCGATTCATTTTCATAGTGTTCTGGTCGGCTGGAGCGCGACGTTTGTGCACGTGAGCGACGTCGGCGCGATCACACCGGGCGGCGATTCGCCGGACGCCACGGAAATCTTCCAAGAAGGGTTTCGCATCCCGGGCGTGAAGCTAGTCGAGCGCGGCCAGATTCGTAAAGACGTTTTCAACGCGATCACCCACATGACGCGCCAGCCCGATGCCGTGGCATTGGATTTAAAGTGCGAGATCGCCGCCAACAACGTCGCCAAGGCGCGGCTGCAGGAGCTGTATCGCCAGTATGGGCCGGAGTTGATGAACAGCGTGTCGGCGGAGATGATTCGCTACACGGAAACCGTGCTGCGCAAACGGCTCAGCGAGATCGCCGACGGTGAGTGGCGCGAGACGCTGACCATCGAAGCCGACGGCCCCTGCCGCTTGGTGTTGGCGCTGCGCAAAGCGGGCGATCGATTAATCTTCGATTTCACCGGTACCGATCCGCAGGTGCGCAAAGGAATCAATCTGCCGTTTCACGGGACATTCGGCTTCTGCTTCGGCGCCCTTCTTTATTCCATCGCCTACGATTTGCCGAAGAACCAGGGGGTGATCAAGCCGATGGAAGTGATCGCGCCCAAGGGCACGCTCGTGCATGTGCAGTTTCCCGGGCCGATTTCGATGAGCACAACGTCATCCGGCTTTGGCGTGGGATTTCTCGCCAGCTCCGTGCTGATGCAGATGATCGCCACCAGCGAGCGCTGGCGCCAGGAGATCGTCGCGCCAAGCGCGAGCCACCGCAATTGCCGCCACTCCGGGGTTAATCAATACGGCCGCTACACGCCGTTTATCAACATGGCGCACGGCGCCATGGACGGCAACGGCGCGCGCATCGACCGCGACGGCGTCGACTCGGGCGGCAGCTACATGAGCTGCCCCAATGTCGAATGGATGGAGATGCAATATCCGCTGCTGTATCTGTTTCGCCGCCACGCGCCGGACAGCGCCGGCGCCGGCGAGTTTCGCGGCGGCGTGGCGGTTGAATCGGCGCACACGCTGCACGATGCGCCGCAGGGAAAAATCGCCGGCGTCGCCTATGGCGTCGCCGGCAAAGAAAACTCCGGCCATGGCATGGCCGGCGGTCAGAACGGCGCTTTAAGCGTGATGCAAAAATTGGCCGGTACCGAAGTCGATCGGCTGCTCGCCGATAATCGGCCGGCAACTAAACTCAATGAGCTGGGCGGGCGCGCCGAAGAGCTGCCCTACTGCAACTTCGAGCTCGCCGCCGGCGACGTGCTCTACATGCGGGTGGCGAGCGGCGGCGGCTACGGCGATCCGCTGGAGCGCGAGCCCGAGTTGGTGCGCAGCGACGCCGCCAATCGGATCGTCTCACCCGAAGCGGCGCGCGCCGTTTACGGCGTCGTGCTGACACCAGAATTGCAAGTAGACTTGGCGGCAACCCAGCGGCTCAGAAATGACCTGCAAGCGCGGCGCGGAGAAAATAGATGAAGCGCGATGCTCTAAAGTATTGTGGTGTGTTGGTGATAGTGGCCTTGTTCGCGGTGACAGGATTCGCCGCCGAAACTGACTACTATCGCGGCAAGACCGTGCGCATCGTCGTCGGCCTGTCGGCGGGCGGCGGCTTCGACGTCTACGCGCGCACGTTATCGCGCCACATGGGCAAGCATATTCCCGGCAACCCGACTTTTGTCGTCGATAACATGCCCGGAGCCGGCAGCATGATCGCCGCCAACCATGTCTACAAAGCGGCCAAGCCCGACGGCCTCACGCTCGGCCACTTCGTCGGCGGTCTGTTCATGCAGCAGCTACTCGGCCGGCCGGGCGCCGAGTTTCACGCGACCAAATACGAGTTTGTCGGCGCACCGATACCGGAGAAAACCGCCTGCGCGCTGACCAAGGCGAGCGGCATCGCGAGCATGGAGCGCTGGATGGCCGCCAAGACACCGGTGAAGCTCGGCGCCACCGGCTCGGGGCCGATCGTCGACGTGCCGAAAATTCTCAAGCACGCCATTGGCCTACCCATACAACTGGTCTTAGGTTTCAAAGGCACCGCCGACATTCGTCTCGCCGCCGAGAGCGGCGAGCTAGCCGGCGCCTGTTGGAGCTGGGATGGCATCAAATCGACCTGGACGCGCGGCCTTGAGTCCGGCGAAGTTAACGTCGTTCTACAGGCCCTCGCCAAACCGCTGCCCGATCTTTCGAAGGTGCCGTTGGCGGTCAGTTACGCTAAGACCGCAGAGGCGCGCCAGTTGATCCAAGTGGGCGTTCACGACGCCGCCGATATCGCCCGCCCGTTCGTCATGCCGCCGAACACCCCTAAGGATCGTGTGCAAATCATGCGGCAAGCTTTTCTTACGACACTAAAGGATCCGGCATTTCTCGCCGAAGCGGAGAAATCCAAGCTCGACGTCGACCCGGTGACCGGCGAGTCTTTGGAAAAAATCGTCGCGGCGATCTACCGGACCAACCCGGCGATGCTGGCGAAGCTTAAAGAGGTGTTGGAGTAGGTTTGGGTTTGTTTAGCGTTCGCTCAACTCCGCGACTAACGAAACCGTCGAACGCACATCGACGGTGCCCGGTTCCACCGGCGTCGGTGCCGCGGCGGCGGCCATTTCGGCGCGGGCCATGGGCGCTTGGCGCAAGACGGGCTGGAAGCCGCGCTCGCTTTCACTGACCGAAAGAATTTTCACCAACACGAGACCGAGGGATTTGGCGATCGCTTCGGCTTTGGCTTTCGCCTTGGCCGATGCCTGCTTGAGCGCTTCGAGGCGCGCGCCTTCTTCGTCCTTCAACGTGAAAGCCAGGCGATTGATGTTGTTGGCGCCGGCGCCCATGGCGGCGTCGATGACTTTGCCGACGTCGTCGAGCTTGTGCATTTTGATGCGCACGGTGTTGCTGGCGTTGTAGCCGACGATTTCCGGTTTGCCGCCCTGCGGGTAGCGGTATTGCGGATTCAACGAGTAGCCGCTGGTTTTGACCTCGTCGCCTTTGCCGAGAATCTTTTTCACCTCGGTCAAAACGCGATTGAGCCGCTCGGCATTTTCGCGCGACGCGTCGGGCGCGGTGCGCGCCTGGGTGACGACGCCGATGTCGATCTGCGCCTGGTCGGGCTCTGCCTGGATCGTCGCTTCGCCGCTGACGCTCACCGATGGCACCCGCGGGCGGTCTGAGACGTTCTGCGCGAGCACGGATCCGGCAAATAACAATGCAAGGGGCAAAGAAAGTAGCAATTGAGTCATAGATTTCCTTTCGTGGGACACTATCAAGGCTAACGCAAATCGCGCAGCGCTGCCAGGCTTGACCTTTGGCGCCGATAATCTACAACTTTAGACGCGATGTCGATGAAAACGTTCATAGCCTTGGTGTTGCTCGTCGCACTGTCAGGCTGTGCCACCGCGAGACGCGAGCGAATGGTGTGGCGCGTGAAAGACGTCGTGCTCGCCGAGAGCCCGGTGGTTAACTTCGGCGGCGCCGGCGACACCGTCATGGCTTCGATTCCGACCCGGCTGCTCCAGGAGCTCATGCTGGCGCACCTGCGGATTAGCCGCTCGGCGGGCATTACGGCGGAGTTGCTGCTAACCGACGGTGACGACCCCAACGCGTTTGCCGGCATGTTAAGCGATCGGCCGGTCATCGGTATCAATCTCGGCATGGTCAAGTTGATCGGCGAGAATATCAACGAATACGCCGCCCTGCTCGGCCATGAGGCCGCCCACTGGGCCAAGGGCCACATCGATGCCACGCGCTTGAGGCGGAGCACGCTGGAAGTCATCGGCACGGTGGTCAGCGCCGGTCTGGGTGCCGGCGGTGTGCTGGGAGCTGGAACACTTGCCGGTCTTGGCCTTAGCATGATCGATGCTTCGTACAGCCGCGATCAAGAGCGCGAGGCCGACGCCGCGGGCATCGACTACGTTGTCGCTAACAACTACGACCCTACCGGTGCCGTCACGCTCTTCGAAAAAATGATCCAGCAAGCGAAAGGGCCGCGGGTGCCGTTCTTGGCTAGCCACCCAAGCGATCAGGAACGCTTGGAAAATATCAAGGCGCTGATCGACGCGAAAAAATCGCTGGCGGGCGCGCCGGCTCCGTAGCGTGCAAGTCTTCCAGCGCCGTTGCAGCGTTGCACCTGCGGCGCGATTCCTGCTAAAGCCTGGATGTGCAATCCACCAGTGAAGCGGCGCAGAGTCCCGTCAAAACGAAAATCTTCTACGGTTGGTACATCGTCGCCGTCGGCTTTCTCGCCAACGTTGCCTCGTCCTTCGCGCTGGCGAGCACGATGAGCATATTCTTGAAGCCGCTGACCGCCGACCTTGGCGTGTCGCGCGGCGTGTTCTCGCTGCTGCGCTCGGGCGAGGGCATCATCGCGGCGTCCATCGCGCCGCTGATCGGCACCATCGTCGATCGCCATGGCGGCCGTTGGTTAATGGTCGTCGGCACGGCGATTGTCGGCGTTGGTTATTTCATTCTGGCCCACGTCGACAGCTTCGCCCAGTTTGCCGCCGTGCGGTTAACGCTGGTCACTTTGGGCGACGCGATGATGGGCTACATGGTGGTGAACGTCGTCATCGCCCAGTGGTTTGTGCGCCAGCGCAGCCGAGCCCTGGCTTTTTCCAGCATGGGCGTCGGCTTCGCCAAAGTCTGCATGCCGGTATTGGCGGCGTGGCTGATCTTGTCGTTGGGTTGGCGTCACACTTGGTTTATCTTCGGCATCTTGACGTTGGCGTTGCTGGTGATTCCCGCCCTGTTGATTATTCGGCGCTCGCCGGAGGCCATGGGGCTGTTGCCGGACGGCCTAACGGAGCCAACCGGTGTCGAGGGCGAGCTCAAAAAGCAGGTCTCCGAGCGTGAAGTCGGCGCCCAAGAAGCGGTCTGGACGCGCGCCGAAGCGATGCGCACCTCGGCGTTTTGGCTGCTGGTGATCACCTTCGGTATCTCCAGTATGGGCGTCACCGGACTCAACCTGCACGTCTATTCCTACGTGACCGATATCGGCTACACGCCGGTGGTTGCGGCAACGGTCATGAGCATCATCGCCTCGATGCAATTGGCGTCGCCCCTGGCGTGGGGAGTGCTCGCCGACCGTATTGGCGCCAAGCTTGCGGCCATGCTGCGCTTTGTAATCCAGGGTCTCGGATTGGGTCTCGCGATCCTTACAGGGAACTGGTTTTGCCTCTATGCCGGGTTTTTTATCTATGGCATCGGCCTCGGCGGCAACATGGTGATCCCTGATACATTGTGGGCCAACTACTTTGGCCGGCGCTCGCTCGGCAAAATTCGCGGCATAGGACTCTTGATATCGCATTTTGTCTCGGCCATCGGTCCGCCATTTTTCGGTTTTCTTTTCGACATCACCGGCGGCTACGGCTTGTCGTTCGCGATCTTCGGTGCGGTGCTGGCGATCTCGGCGGTGTTGAGCTTGCTACTGGCGCCGCCGCGCCACCCGGCGCGCTCTGGAGTGTTGGAGTGATGGAGTATTGGGTCGCCGCTCCATTTCCCCTGAGTCTGGTTCTCTGCTAGGTAAAGGAACGATTCACTCATAAGGAGTCGTTCATGATTATCGATATTCACAACCACGTTGTCGCCGGCGAGCAGCTTTTGAGTTTTCAAGCTGGTTTGATCAATAGCGCCGGGTTCCACAAACCGCGTGGTGTGGTCGTTACCGAAAAACATATCGAGGCTGCCCGTTGGAATGGCAACAAACATTCCGATGTATTGAACCAGGTCGGCACTGACTATGCGTTCATCTCGCCGCGGCCGTACACGATGATGCATTCGGCGAAACCGGAAAAGATCGTGCATTGGTACTGTGCCGCGGTGAACGACGCGTTGGCGTTGCAAGTCAAAATGGATCCGAACAAGTTTCGCGCCATCGGCGGCCTGCCGCAAAACGCCGGCGTGTCGCCGAAAAATACCTTCGATGAAATCGACCGATGCATCAACGATCTCGGTTTCGTCGGCATCATGATCAACCCCGACCCCGGTGAAGGCGACGGCCAGACACCGCCGATGGGACATGAGCACTGGTATCCGCTCTACGAGAAAATGGTAAAAATGGATATTCCCGGGCTAGTGCACGCGGCTAGCTGTAAGAACCCGCGTGAGTCTTTTCACGGCCACTTTATCACCGAGGAGAGCATCGCGATCTTGTCGCTGATCGACTCCAATGTCTTCAAAGACTTTCCGAAGCTAAAACTGATCATTTCCCACGGCGGCGGTTCGGTGCCGTATCAAGTGGGTCGTTGGCGCTCTCAGCTGCGCGGACCGAACGATACCGAGACTTTCGATCAGCGCTTGAAGCAACTTTATTTCGACACGGCGCTGTACAACGTCGAGTCTCTGAAGCTGTTGTTTCGCATCTGCGGCCCCGAGCGCTGCTTGTTCGGCACTGAGCGTCCCGGCGCCGGTTCGAAAAAAGATCCGCGCACCGGCAATTGGTACGACGACGTGCGGCCGAATATCGAGAGCATTGCGTGGCTGAATGCCGAAAGCAAAGCGCAGATTTTTGAGAAGAATGCGTTGTCGGTGTTTACACGATTCAAACAGTAAGACTGGAGTGATGGAGTAACGGAGTGTTGGGTCCGAACCCTATTACGCCAATACTCCATCACTCCAATTTCCCCGGCATGGCCATCTCGCTCGATCTTTCATCGTTCTCGGCCGACCAGCAGGTCGATGAGCTCAAGCAGCAGTATCTGCGGCTGCGCGGCCAAGGCGCCGAGGTGCGCGCCCGTATGGGCGCGCTGCCGGTGCGGCAATATGTGTCGCTGTTGGAGCGCGGCTATCGTGTGGCGCTGGAGCGTGACGGAGATCGCCACACGCTGGTGTTGCGGCCGGATGGTTCGACGCCGCGTCTGGGCTTGCGTGGCGCCCACTCGGTCGCTTGCCATTCGGATGGCCGAATTTACGTCAACACGACTGAAAATCGTGTGGCGGTAATCGATGGCGCGAGCCGCAACGTGCTTCGGCACATCGCAGTGGGCGACGAACCTTCGCATCTCGAATTAGCGCACGATGGGTCGCGGCTCTATGTTGCCAATGCCGATTCGAATGATGTGACGATTATCGATACCGAAGACGACCATGTGATTGCGACCGCAGCGACGGGAACGCGCCCGTTGCTGCCGTGCGTCGCGCCGGACGGCCAATCGGTTTATTTGCCGAGCGGTCCCGACAGAGCCGTAACGATTCTGAGCGCAGCCGGTGAATTTAAAGCAACCGTTCCGGTCGGTCTTGCGCCCCACGATGTCGCGGTTGCGCCCAACGGTCGGTGGGCCTATCAACCGAACTCGGCGTCCCACACGGTGACCGTGATCGATGGCGGCGATTATTCCACTCGGGCGGAAGTCAAAGTCGGGTTGGCGCCAGGACATATCGCTTTTGACCCGGAGAGCCGCTACGCCTACGTGGCGAATACCGTCTCGAATGATGTCACCGTCATTGACACGGCGAATCACGAAGTGGTCGCAACGATTCCGGCCGGTGTGGGAGCCCATCTGCCGGCACTGAGCCCGGACGGTCGTCATGGCTACGTGGCCAATTTTGCTTCTGACGATCTGACGGTTTGGGATTGTAAAAATCATCAGGTCGTCGCGACTATTCCCGTCGGCATTTACCCGCATTTCTTTGCGCCGAGTCCGGATGGCAAGTGGATTGTCGTGTCGAACACTGGCGAGGCCAGCGTCGACCTCATTGACGCGGCTAAATGCGAAACGCGGGCGCGCTTGCCGGTCGGTGCCGCGCCGGCGCACATCGCGTTCAGCGCTGACGGCGAACTGGCCTTTGTCGGCTGCGAGAGCGCCGACCAGGTGGCGGTGATCGATTTACGTCGCCAGGCCGCTGTCGAACTCGTCCGTGCGGGAGTTTGTTGATGTCCGTCGGGAAGGTTTTTCGCACACCAGCTTACTGCGGAGAGGAGCAACTATGGCTCGGTCCCACTCTGGCTTCGATGCCTGCGCCGACTTGATCTGCGGCCAAAAGTACGGCGCTGCGCTGCGGACGTTTCAGCAGGCAGTGACGAATTTTCTCGAATCGAAAAGCCCGCCGCGCCGCAATGAGATCGCGCGCCAGCTTTTTCAAATCGGCACGGCACTCGATGAAACCTTGAAGAAAGCCTACGGCGACAAATGGGAAGCCGTGGTGCCGCGGGTCAAAGACGATACGCAAATGGCGGTGTGTTCGTTTTGCAGCAAGACACAGAACGAAGTGCGCAAGTTGATCGCCGGTCCGTCGGTGCACATTTGCGATGAGTGCGTCGATCTTTGCGACCAGATATTGGTCAAAGAAAACCTCAAGGAAAACGACCCACCGGCCGCGTCCACTGAGGAGCGCTTGTGCGGTATCTGCATGGAAGAGCGCGAGAGCGATGAGCTGGTATTTTTGCCGCACGCCGCGTACATGTGCGTGGGCTGTTTGGAGGCGGTCCAGGCCGTGCGCGATCGCAACGGCGAATCATAAGCGCCGCGAGCCGGCTAGAAGCTCGGGCGCGAGCGCGCGTAGCGCTTGCCCCAGACCAACCAGCGAAACCGGTAATGGCAAGAGCGGCAGACGAAGGGGTAAACGTAAGCGGCGCTGAGCATTTTTTCCGTTACGCCGATGCGCGGCGAGCGCGTAACCCGGTTCTTCGCACAACGCGGACAGCTGATGAGCGACTGATGCCAGATGTGAGTCTGCAGCAGATTGTCCGGCAGATTGTCGGTGCCCGCGCTCGGTCCACCCAATCTGTTATATTGCGGTTCGATTTCCGACGTCCTGTTGGTGTCAAGCGATGAAGTGTGACTGAATCGTTCGGTGAAGACCGCGACGACATGCGCCAGTCGGGGAATGTACATGGGGAACCTTCGTGATTTCTTTGTGCTTTAAAGATGGCAAACGCTGTGCCAGCGCGGCCGTGTGCTGGATGTTCCGACAATTCTGATAGTTGAGACGTATGGGTAAGCAAACCCGTACACGCGGTGCAGTCATTTCCCTGCATCTCGTCTCGTGTATAACAACAATTTGGCTACACTTTGTGATTTAGATAAGCTCGCATGTCGCAGTTTGTCGCGACTTGTGCTGCGCTTCATTTAGACGTTGTAGAGCCTCGCGGCATTGTCGCGGTTGAGTTTGCGTTTGATGTTAGGCGCGATCCCCTCACAGTTCTCGTCGACGGTTTCCTTGGAATACGGCCAAGTCGTTACCCCATGCGGATAGTCGCTCGCCCACAGAAAGTTATCTCCGCCGTAGACTGAAGTCGTTAGCACGCCGGCGCGATCGTCTTGGTAGGTGAAATAAATATTGGTCTTGAAATATTCGCTGGGCGGCAGTTTGTTAATGTTTTTTTCCGCGTCGAAGGTGCTCTCGCGGCCGAACCAGTAGTCGACTTGCTGGACGAGATTGGCGACCCAGCCGACGTCGAACTCGGCGCAGACGAGTTTGAGCTTGGGATGGCGGTCGAGATTGCCGGACAAGATCATGTTGCCGATAAATTGCTGCGCCGGGGTCTGTTTGCGGGCAAAGCCGATGGGCTCTTTGATCGGATCCTCTTCGCGCGGTCCTTCGTAATGGGTGCGCGCGACCCCCTGCATCACGCTGGTATGAACGTTGACGACCATGCCGGTTTCTTCCAGCGCCTGCCACATGGGCTCGTACTTGGGTTCGTAGTAGCCGCTGTCTTTGATGCGCGTGGGGATTTGCACACCGCGAAAACCGAGCTTGGCGTAGTGATGGATATCCGCGACGGTGTGCTTCATGTCAAGAATCGGAATGAGCGCCAGGCCGATCAGCCGCTTAGGACTGTAGCTGCAGAACTCGTGCAGCCAGGCATTGTATGATTGAAAAATCGCTCGCTGAAATGGCTCGTCGACGATGCTGTAAAGCTGGCGCACGGCGCTGGAAAAAAGCACTTCCGCCTCGACCCCGTCCGTGTCTTGGTCCTTTAGCCGCGCGCTCGGTTCCCAGCCGCCGGGGTAATCTTCGTAGCGAAATTTCTCGTTGAAGCTGATCGTCGCGAAATGTTTTTCTTGCTCGACGGCCGAGATGCCGCGGTTCTTGCCCACGGCGAGGCCTTTGGAATAGTGCGACAGCCCCACCGGCGGCAGGTCGCCGGTGACGAGCCAAATTCCCTTTGGCTTGCCCGGCGGGTCCTTGACGACTTTGGGGGCGCGCTCGCCGTACTCTTTCTGCACGCGCTCCCAGGCAGCGGGCGGCTCGTTGACGTGGCTGTCGGCGGAGATCAATTTGAAATCGGGCATGGCGTTTCCTCAACGTGCTTGATGGCAGCGACGATAAGAGAGGTCGCGCGGTTTTGTCAAGGCGAAGGGTGGCAAAGCGGAAACGCGGAAAGCGGAAAACGGAAAGTCCGACTCAAAGCTCCAGCTAGTCGTTGACAACGGGCCATCGACGGCTATGCTCGGGCATTGGAGAAAGCCATGACACGAAAGATGCTTTCGTTGAGTTTCCTTTACTTGTTGATCTGTGTCGCGCTGGGTCAAGCAGCGACCCCGGATCGCGACAAGGTGATCGAAGGTGCGAAGCGCGAAGGCCGCTTGGTTTTATACACCGGCATGGAGACCGATGAGGCCACGGTCTTCACCAAAGAGTTCACCCGGAAATATCCATTCGTCAAGACCGAGATCTTTCGCTCCAGCGGCGAAAGAGTTCAACAGCGCTTTCTCGTCGAATATCGCGCCAACCAACATGCGGCCGATGTCTTTCAAACCAGCATCGTGCAGGTGTACCAACTCAAGAACGCCGGCACCTTGGCACGCTATGTATCAGAAGAAGCGGCAGTGCTTGGCGAAGGCTTCAAAGATCCGCAGGGCCATTGGAGCGCTTTTTACCAGATTCCCTATGTCATCGGTTACAACACCAAGATGGTGGCGGCCAAAGATGTGCCGGCGAGTTACGAAGATTTGCTGCATCCGCGGTGGAAAGGTTTGATCAGCCTGGAGACCGAAGAGTACCAATGGTTCTATCACACGCTGCAACTCATGGGGCGCGACAAGGGGCTCGATTCCATGCGCAAGTTTGCCGCGCAGAATCTGCAAATGCGCAAAGGGCACACGCTGCTAGCGCAGCTGGTGGCGGCTGGAGAGTCGGCGATTGCTACGGTGGTCTATTCGAACCGAGTCGAGCGCATGAAAGCCACCGGCGCGCCCATCGAGTGGGTGCGCTTCAAAGGGCCGACGATCACGGCCATCAATGCTATTTCCATTCCTGATAAAGCACCGCATCCGAACACTGCGCGGCTCTTTGTCGACTTCACGCTCTCGAAGGAAGGCCAGAATATTTTGCGCAGCCACCGGCGCGTGCCGGCGCGGCCGGATGTGCTGCCCGATCCGCCGAGTTTGACCAGGGGGTTGAACCTCTATCCGGCGCGGCCCGAAGGCATGATCGAGAATTACAACGACACGGTGGCGCGCTTTGATGAGATCTTTAACAAAGGTAAGTGACCGATGGGACGGCGCGATCGAATGAGCGCAAACGTGGGGCCGTTTGTTTGGGCGATAGCTGTCGTTCTGTTTGCGGCTTGCTGGAGTAGTGCGACGGCGTTGGCACAGGGTTATCTGGCCAAAGATCTTTTGGCCGGTCTTGGCAAAGATCCCTCGATCGGCGCCGCCGATGCGCCGGTGACGATCACCGAATTCTCCGATTTTCAGTGCGGCTACTGCAAAAAGTTCTGGGCCGAGACGCTGCCAAAGCTAAAAGAATCTTACATCGAAACCGGCAAAGCGCGCTTCGTTTACCGCCATTTCGCGATTTTTGGCAAGCCTTCTCAAGCGGCTGCCGAAGCTAGTGTTTGCGCGGGTGAACAGAATAAGTTTTGGCCCTATCACGACAAGCTCTTCAGCAATCTCGGCAAGGGCTTTGTCGCGGAGAAAAATCTCAAGAAAATAGCCGATGAAATCAAGCTAGAGCCGGCGGAGTTCGCCAGATGTTTGCAGTCGACCAAAATCAAAGAAAAGGTCGAGCGCGAGACCATGACGGCATCCTATCTTGGCGGGCGCGGCACGCCGATGTTTTTTGTCAATGAAAAGCTTTTGATCGGCGCCCAGCCGTTCGAAGTCTTTCAGCAGGTTATTGAAGCGGAGTTGAAAGCGGTTGCGCAGCCGAAAAAGAAATCGCCGGCAAAGTAGCACAGCGCTACGCCGGCAACCCCGTGTTCTCGGCCACCCTCAGCATCAAATTCAAGTTCTGAATCGCCACGCCGGCGGCGCCTTTGCCGAGATTGTCCAGACGCGCCGTCAGGATCACGTGGCCAGAGGAGTGCGGCAGCACGCGCAGGGAAATACGATTGGTGTCGTTGAGCTCCTGCGGGTCGAAGCTGAATTCGTCAGACTCCGTCGCATCGGTCAGCGGCTCGACGTCAATGAACGTCTCCTTGTCGTAGCGCCCGGCTAAAGTTTCCCACATCGCCTTGCCTGAGTCTGATTTCGGCAGTGCCGTGGCCGGAATCATGATTTGCACGCGCATACCGCAGCGAAAAGGGCCGACGTTGGGGAGAAACTGCGGCTCAGTGGCGAGGGTCGTGTAGCGCATGATCTCGGGAATATGTTTGTGGAGCTTGCCGATGCTATAGGGCGCTTCGTGCGGCAGGTGAATGAGCCGGCCTTTGCTGTCTTCCCATTTCTCGATCATCGACCGGCCGCCGCCGGAATAGCCTGACAGTGCGTGAATCGATAGCGCTGTGTCCGGCGTGAGAAGCCCGGCATCGACCAGCGGCCGCGTGAGGAGAATCACCGCGGACGCATAGCAGCCCGGGTTGGCCACCCGCTTGGCTTTGGCAATCTGCTCGCGCTGACCTCTGATCAATTCCGGCAAACCATAAACCCAACCCTCGGTGACGCGATGGGCGGTGCTAGCGTCGAGAATCCGCACCGGCGTATCGGCGAGCCACTGCGCCGCCTCCTTGGCTGCGTCGTCCGGCAAGCAAAGCAAAACGATCGCCGCATCTTGCAGCGCCTTCTGGCGCGCCGCCGCATCTTTGCGCAGCGCTTCGGGCAGCGTGATGACCTCAAGATCGCTGCGCCCAGCGAGCCATTCGCGAATCCGCAGCGCCGTCGTGCCGGCCTGGCCGTCGATGTAGATTTTCGGTGGCATGAGCCAAATTCTACGCTGAAATTTCTTCCTACGCAAAAACCAGCTTGAAATGCTGAGAGCAACTATGCGGACCGGAATGTCCGCGCTTCTTTTCCTTGATTCTCACCCCGCCGAGGGATAGAACCACAAAGTCATGACGATCCGGTCTTTTGAGCTTTTGCAGCCGCGCTCGCTGGTTGAGGCGAGTGAGCTTTTGCGCAAGCATGGCGATGACGCGCGGGTGCTTGGCGGCGGCACGACGCTGGTTATTCTGATGAAGCAGCGCGCGCTGCATTATCCCTATCTGGTCGATTTGCAGACGATCCCCGCGCTCAATCAGATTACTCGTGAAGCCGATGGCGTGCGCATTGGCGCCATGGCGACGCATCGGATGGTCGAATTGTCGCCGGTGATTCGCGAGTTGTTTCCCATGGTCGCCGAGGCGTTCAGCAAGATCGGCAATGTGCGCGTGCGCCAGACAGCGTCGGTCGGGGGGAATTTGGCCCACGCCGATTATCGGCTCGATCCGCCGCCGCCGCTGCTCGTGCTTGGCGCTGAAGCGACCGCACATGGCGCGCGCGGCGCGCGCAAGATTGCGCTTAAAGACTTTTTTCGCGGCATGTACGAGACCGCATTGGAGTCTGGCGAGATTCTCGCGGATGTCAAAATTCCCAATGCACCGGCGAACAGTAAGACCGCTTATCTGCGCTTTAGCTCGTTGTCGGCGAACGATTGGCCTTGTCTGAGTGTGGCGGGATTGCTGACGAAGCAAAATGGCCGCGCGGCGGAATTGCGCTTGGCAGTGGGCGGTCTGGCGGCGACGCCGCTGCTGATTTGCGGGCTGGAATTCGTCCGCGATCAAAATCTTAGCGCAGACGTGGCGGAAAAGATCGCGGATGTTGTCGACAGCCAAATCTCGCCGTCTTCGGATATTCGCGGCTCGGAATGGTACAAGCGAAAAGTTGCGCGAGTGTTTGTCAAGCGCACCCTCGCGGAGTTGAACAGCTAAGAGTGGAACATGCTTCGACAAGCTCAGCATGATCACATGAGAGAAGCGGCATGGCAAATCTGAACGTTGTCGGACAGTCCGTCTATCGCAAAGACGGCAATCCCAAAGTGCGCGGCCGCGCTTTGCACGTTGGCAACATCGAGATGCCGGGCATGCTGCACGTCGCCGTACTGCGCAGTCCCTATGCGCATGCGCGCATCACGCGCATCGATAAAGCCAAAGGGGAAGCGCTGCCTGGCGTCGCAGTGGTGCTGACCGGTGCTGAGATCGCCAAGATGCCGGGCATCGATCCGCATTTTGGGCCGGCGTTTCGCGATCAGCCGATTCTCTGTGTCGAGAAGGCCTGCTATGCCGGTGACCCGGTGGTTGCCGTGGCCGCCGTCGATCAGCGCACGGCGGAAGACGCATTGCAGTTGGTCGAAGTCGACTATGAAGCATTACCGGCAGCGCACGATGTCCTCGACGCGGTGAAACCCGGTTCACCGCTGGTGCATGAACAGCACCGGCCGGCCAAGGCCTTTGCCGATCTCGCCCATGTAAAGGCGGGGCAGGCGTCGAACATCTGCTATCAATTCAAACTCCGACTCGGCGATGTCGACAAAGCCTTCGCTGAAGCCGATCGGGTTTTTGAAGACACGTTTAGCTCGCCACCGGCGCAGCATGTGCCGATGGAACCGCATGTCACGCTGGCTTACTTCGATGAGCATGAACGGCTGAATATTTGGACCGCGAGCCAATCGCCGTCCTACGTGCGCACGGAGATTTCGGCGACCTTTGGCATTCCAATGAACCGCATTCGCGTGCGCGTGCCCTATCTCGGCGGCGGCTACGGCGCCAAGCTATATGCCAAGCTCGAGCCGCTCTGCACGATCTTGGCGTTGATCACCAAAAAGCCGGTGCGCTATGCGCTGACGCGCGAAGAAGAGTTCTTGACGATCACCAAGCATAAGGTGGTCAGCAAAATCAAAACCGCGATCAAGAACGGCGCCATCACCGCGCGCAAATGCGAAGTCTTCTGGGATACCGGCGCCTACGCCGAGATCGGCCCGCGCATCGGCCACAAGTCCGGCTACACGTCGGCGGGGCCGTACAAAATTCCCAACGTCTGGATCGATTCTTACTGTGTTTATACCAACAAGGTTCCCGCCGGCGCGTTTCGCGGCTTTGGTGTGCCGCAGGTGATCTGGGCCTACGATTCGCAAACCGATTTGATTGCGCGCGAGCTTGGCGTCGACCCGGTGGAGTTCCGCTTGAAGCCGGCGCTCGACGAAGGCGAATCCTTCGCCACCGGCACGGCGGTGCGTTCGTTCGGCATCAAACAAGCGATTCGTGAGGCGGCCAAGGCGATCGATTGGGGTAAGCCGCAATCGCCGCAGAGCGGTACCAAACGGCGCGGTAAGGGCATTGCCGCGGGCGTGAAGGCGGTGCTAACGCCGTCGATTTCCGGCGCCATCGTGATTCTCAACGCCGATGGCAGCGCCAGCGTTTTGAGCAGCACGGTGGAAATGGGCCAGGGCTCCGAGGCGACCATGAGCCAAATCGTCGCCGAAGAGTTGGGCATCTCGTTCGAGCAGGTGCACATCGTACAGCCCGACACCGACGTCACGCCCTACGACACCATCACCGCCGGCAGCCGGTCAACTTATCACATGGGGAACGCCGTGCGCATGGCAGCGGCAAAAGTCAAAGCGCAATTGTGTGAAGTCGTGGCGTCGAAGCTGGAGGTCGCGCCCGACGATTTGGTCGCCGGCAAGGGACGCGTCTACGTGCGTGGTTTGGAAGAGCGCGGCATGAGCGTCGGCGAAATTTTTCTCGCCAAGTTCGGCAGCATGGGCACGACGCTCGCCGCCGAAGCGGTGTGCCAGCCAACCGCGGCGCACATGGACCCAGAGACCGGCCAGTCGGAGAAATGCACGGAATATTGGTTCCCCTCCGCCACTGCGGCGGAAGTCGAAGTCGACACCGAAACCGGCCAGGTGAAAGTTCTCCAGCTCTGGAGCGTCGGCGACACCGGCACCGCGATCAACCCGCGCCACTGCGAACAGCAGCTGCAAAGCGCGGCGATCATGCACATGGGCCTGTCGATGTTCGAAGAGATGATTTTCGATCAGGGCCAGTTGATCAACGGCTCGCTGCTCGATTATCAATTTGCCTCGTTCAAAGACATGCCGGAATTCATCAAACCAATCGTCGTGCAGGTGCCGCACGAAGAAGGACCGTTCGGCGCTAAAGGCGCCGGAGAAACCGGCGCCCTGACGGTTGCGCCGGCGCTGGCGAACGCGATTCACGACGCCGTCGGCGTGCGCGTGCGCGATTTGCCGCTGACGCCGGAGCGCGTGCTGCGGGCGCTGGCGGAGAAGAAATGATCTCGCGCTGAGGCGCAGAGGCCGCAGGGATTTTTGACCGCAAAAAGCGCAAACAAGAGTCCGGAATTGTAGGTGCGCGCACGATTTAGCGAATTTGTATGAAACGCGAGATCACTCTTAGGGTAAACAAGATCGAGTGGAAACTGACCGTCGACGATGCGGACACTCTGCTCGAAGTGCTGCGCGACCGGTTAAAGCTCTACAGCGTGCGCGAGAGCTGCGGCGTGGGCGCGTGCGGCTCCTGCACGGTGTTGATGGACGGCGCGCCAGTGAGCTCGTGTTTTTTGCTTGCCGTGCGCGCGGTCGGCAAAGAAATTACCACGCTTGAAGGCCTGGAGCAGGGCGAGAAACTGCACTACATTCAAGAAGCGTTCGTGCAGGAACGAGCGCTGCAGTGCGCCTATTGCACGCCGGGGTTTGTGCTTGCGGTGAAATCGCTCTTGGAGGAAAACCCCAATCCGAGCGATGATGAGATCAAAGAATATCTTTCAGGAAATCTATGTCGCTGCGCGGGCTACGAAGAAATTTTACGAGCGGTGCGTGTGGCGATAGAAAAGAGAGCCGCGTTGTAATGTTGTAATCGCAAAGGGAGATTCGGAAAGCACCACGAAACACACGAAAATCACGAAAAAGAAATTCTTGCGAATCCCATTTCGTGAGTTTCGTGCTTTTCGTGGTTTATCCCTCTTCGGATTGGACGATTCATGAATCGCCGCTATTGCTGGATACTCACTTCGACGCGGCGTGCTTCCGCGTCGTTGCCCGTTCCCGTTGTTTCCTGGGGTTTTTGCATGACCACTCGGTCCTCGCCGATGCCGGCTTTTTGAAGGGCTTCACGCACGGTCTTGGCACGGTTCTTTGCCAGCTCTTCATTTTGCGCTTTGTTGCCAGTCGGGTCGTGGTAGCCGGAAATCACCGCTTTGCTTGCAGTGTTGGTTTTCAGATACGCGACGATGTCTTTCAACGTGTCCGGTGTTCCTTTAGGCACCGCGGCGGCGCCTAAAGCGAAGTAAACTTTGGCGGCAGCCGGAATCGCCGGTGCCGGCACTGCTGCAACCGGCTCGGGCGCCGGGGCAGGGGTGGGCGCGGGAGCAGGCGCCGGAGCCGGTGCCGGCGCGCTGGCTTGCTGCGGCGGGTGGCCGTCTCTACCGCACATCGCTGCGAGCCATATCAGCACCGCAACGCCGACTAACCAGGGAATCCAGCGCATCGGGCCGGTTGCTTCGTTACCTTCGTGTTCATCCGCCATTAGCACACTCCTCCACCGTAAATGATTTGCTTTACGCCTGCGCAGGGATGCGCAGCATCTGCCCCGGATAGATCTTGTCCGGATGGGTCAACATCGGCCGGTTGGCCTCGAAAATAGTATTGTACTTGTTCGGGTCGCCGTAGTAGTCCCGGGAAATTTTCGAGAGCATGTCGCCGCTGACCACGGTGTAGTATTGTGCTTCGGGTTCGCTGCTTTCGACGGTCATGTTGTCATCGACTCCGGCTACACCCGCGACGTTGCCGCAGCAGAGCAAAATCTTTTCTTTGGTTGCTTGATCGGGCGCGACGCCGGCGACATTGACGTAGCCGCTGGCGCCGTCGAAGCTCACGCTAAGATCGGTCGCCGTAAGATTCTGCGATTGGATATATTTTAGAATCGCCTCGCCCGCGGCGGCGTTCAACTGGTCTAAGTTTGGGCTCGAATCGGCAGCCGCCTTTTCAACTTCTTTATGGCCGAAGAGCCGTTGGCCGGCGTCTTTGATAAAAGATAACAGTCCCTTGGGTCCTCCTTGGTTTTGTCGCCACTGGATGGCGGTTAGTGTGAACTCGCTAGGTTCGCGGCATGCCGAGATTGAAGGCGATCTGATTGATCGTTTGCTTCTCGGCTTCGGATACCTTCTGGCCGCCGATGCCGAAAAAGCCGCCTTCATTGGAGGCCTCGGCGACACGCTGAGCGACGGTGACGAGCCAGCCCTTAAATTCACCGGCATCTCCCGGCGCCTTTTTATCAAGCAATGCAGCTACGCTTTTTAACTGCGCTAGCGCGGCTTGTTTGCCCTGCTCCGGATCTTTGATGTCGGGTGGGGGCTCGGGTTTGGTCGCACGCTCTTTGATGTCCGCGATGAGCGCCGACAGCAGCGGATTGGCGCTGCCTTTCTGCACGAGCTCGGCCAAAGCCATGCCCATCGAAAACATTTCTTTCATGACGCCCAATGGCCCATTGGGGCTCGCACAGGTGACTGCCAGCCCCGCCATCGGTGCCGCAGCGACCAGTGTTTTCCATTCATCGGGAGAAAAGTCGGACTTCGTCGCCATAGTTTACCTCCTTGGAAAATATTTGCTTGGACGATGTGGCAGAGACGTTTCTTCACTTATCATGTCAGCAACGCCTCGTCCACGCGACTTGAAAAAATTCACTAGCGGCGCCGCGGGCAGGCCTTTACCGGTGTGCCGCGATCATGTTAGGAATCGGAAACAATCGAGGAGCGTGCGCACATGCGGATCATCGAGAAATCGTTTACCACGGCAAAGGACGGCGTCGCCGGCTATCTATCCATGCCCGAGCGCAGCGAGCCCGGACCGGCGCTGTACATGATTCATCCTAAGGGTGGATTGGGTGAGTATATCAAAACCGAAACCCGCAAGTTCGCCAGGCTGGGTTATACGACCTTCGCAGTCAATGTGTTTGAACAACTGGGCTTCCCATCGGAAACCCACATTGTTACCGGCTCACAAATTCAAGCGAAAACCGCCGACCCGGAGTTTACCCGCGTGCTGACGGAGGGCTGGCGATTTCTCTTGAAACAGCCCAGCGTCAACAGGAATCGCGTCGCGGTGTGCGGCTACTGCATGGGTGGGCGGATTGCGATCCACTTCGTTGCCTCGGTTCCTGAAGAGGTGCGCTGTTTCGTGGGCTACTATCCGACCGTGCGCATGGAGCCTGATAGTCCGATGCGGCCGGTGCATCCGAGCGTGGCGGTGAAAAAATTTAGATGTCCATCGATCAACCTCTACGGGGCCGAAGACGTGACAACTAACATGGAAGCCCAGGAATGCATGTGGCAGGCGTTCAAGAACAACGGGCAGTCGAGCGAATGGCATTTCTTCCCATTCGGCGGTCACGGCTATGTCGACCCTGGCGCACCCGGCTACAACGCGCACACTGCCGAGTTGTCGTGGCCGTTGGTAAGCGATTTTCTCGAACGGCATTTGCAGTGGAGCTCGCCCGAGGCGACTTGAGTTAGTGCAAATGGCTGCTTTGGATCGGACCGATCAGAACTAATGGGAGGTAACAACATGGCAGACAATATCGCCGTCTTCGATTGTGACGGACACATCATCGAGTCGATTCCGGAAATGGTCCCGTTCATGGACCCAATCGACCGCGAAGTGGCGCTCCATCCGACGCGCAATCGCCAGGGTGTGTTCGCGAGCTTGGACAATATTCACTATCCGCGCAATGTGAAAAAGTCCGGCGAGGTGGAAGCACCGCGCCGCCCGCGCGTCGACGCGAGTAGTCACCGCAAGGGCTCGGGCGAGGATTGGGTCGCGTTCTTGGAAAAAGCCTCAGTGGAGCAGGCGGTCTTGTTTCCCTCGGAAGGGTTGGCGGCCGGGTTCTTTCAGCAAGCGGACTACGCAACCCGCATCTGCCGTGCTTTTAACGACTATGTGTCCGAGCGCTACAGGAAGGTCGACAAGCGGCTCCATCCGATGGGTTTGATCGCGATGCAGGACGTCAAAGAAGCGAAAAAAGAATTGCGCCGGCTGGTGGTCGATTTGAAACTGCCGGGCGCCATGCTGCCGTCGCGCGGCTTGCCGCTGCATCTTGGCCACGATTACTACTTGCCAATTTATGAAGAGGCGGCGAACCTCGGCTGTGTGTTGGGCATTCACGGTGGCTCGGGCATCGGCCTGGGGCAGGACACATTCACCGATCCTTGGGCGTCGCGTGTGTTGCGCCATCCGATGCCGCTGGCGTTGGAGTTTGTCGCGCTCGTCTATCACGGCGTGATGGACCGCTATAAAGACCTGCGCATCGGCTTTTTCGAAGGCGGCTGCGCTTGGGTGTTGCTGCTCAAGGACCGCATGGATCGCGACGACAATGTCTACACGACCAGCACAGGACATGCGCGCAGTTTGAACGACTATCTTTCGAGCGGCCAAGTTTTGGTCGGCTGCGAAGGCAACGAGTGGATACTGCCCTACGTGTTGCAGCAATGCGGTAACGACGCATTCTCGTACGCTTCGGACTATCCGCATGAGGTCGACTTGGTCGCCGCCAAGGAAATGATCCACGGCACCGTCGAGCGGCCGGATTTAACAATGGCGCAGAAAGCGGCGGTGTTAGGCGGCAACGCGAAGAGATTTTTCCGGTTGTAGTCAGGATGAAATCCCTTCCCCCGAATAGCGCAACGCGTCTATCGAGGGGTAGCGCCAAGACAAAGAAGGCCGGCAGAGCACAGTCTCTGTCGGTTTTCCTGCGTGTTGATTCCCACAATCCGCTGCAAATTTCTCGAACTGTCTTGCTGCTCCATGGATTTCTTTGGCAGCTTAATTTTCGCCCGTTTTGACCGATCTTCATCATTGAGGAGCTTTCTCAATGATGAATCAGTCTGCCCGTCAAGCCTTTGAATCCGAGACCGTTAGCCAACGTCCCAACGAAACCCCGCCCGACCGCTGCAGCGAAATAAGACGCCTGCTGCTCGATATCATGGCGCAGGGGCCGTGGCAGCTCGAACAGCGCATCGACGCACTAGGGATTCTCCGCGAACTGAGCGATGACGAGCGCGACGTTGTCCATCAGATCTACCAGACGTGCTACGATGCCGCCGAGCGAGAGGCGGACGAAAAGAAAATGTGGCGCTATCAGCGTTTGCTGCGCGGCATGGTATTGCAAAAAAACGCCGCGCCCGCGGTGGACCACCGGCGTCCCGACCCGTTGTTCTGCCTCGAACCACGGATGGAGTTTGCCGTTGAAAGTGAAGATGCGGTCATTCCATCGAGCGATCATTCGCCAACACGGCCCGCGGTAGAAGCGGTGCAACGCAGCGCGCCACTCTACGATGCGGTATTCCCCGCGTGTCTGTTCGCCGCTGCCGTCTTCGTGTCCGTGCTAACGTTTACCTCCGGTGCTGTTGATCCATCCACAATGCCGGCGACGCTGGCGAGTGGGCCGGGTTCTGAAAAGCAAACCGCGGTGTCAACTCGCCCTGAACCGACTACTTTTATGCCCACGGAGTTGCAGGTCGCAGACGCTGTCGCCGCCAGCGAAGCGGAGAAGGTAACCACGGTAGTGGAGCCGGCCGCGACTGCCACGAATAATGGCGCGTCAAAAGAGCCGCCAAAACCCGTATCGGTACCGCCGCGGCAGGAGCCAGCGCCGGCCGCGGCCATTTTGCCGAGGCCGACACCCATTGCGATAGCCAATCCGCCAATGCCTAAACCAGTGGAGCCGACGAAGCCGACATCTGAATCGACGCAGACCGATCGGGAAGTAGAGCGAACCGCCGCGCCGGCACGACGGTCCCTTGGACCAAGTCTAGCGACGCCAGAATTGGAGGCGCAACTCGAAGCATTGAAAAACCAAAGGGTGGGCGAATCACGAGAGTAGTTTGCCGCGGCGCGAGGCTAGTTAACCTTGGTCTCCAACGCCGCCAGGGCTTTTTCCAGCAGCGCCACACGCCAGCGTTTTTCTTCCTCGGGCGGCAATTCCGGTTGTCCCACCGGGTAGTGAAACTTGTTTCCTGATAGCACGCGGCCGACGCCTACCTGGGCGGCGACGTTGGTTAAGCACGTGACAAGCACCACCGGGATGCCTTGCTTCTCAATCTCCTTTGCGATCGTAGCGCCGCTACGAGTGCCGGTCCCTCACGTGGCTGTTAAGATAACAGCATTCACTCCGGAGCTGACTAGCTCACCTGCAATGCCGGCGCCGAGCTCGGCCATTTTGCTCGGCATGGCGCCGGTGCCGGTGGTGACGTAATATTGGTCGTGCAGTGTTTTGAAGCGCTGCGATTTCTCCAGCGCGCGCATGGCATCGAGCGGCACGATGCGGTCCGGGTCTTGGTCGACCGTGGAGGTGTCATAGCCGGTGTGCATGGCTTGATACTGCCCGGCTTTGAGATCGTCTATCCCGGCGACCGAATATTTGAAGTAGCGCGAGCCGCGCGAGCTCTCCAACCGATCCGGATTACCTCTAGGAACTAACCCGCCTTCGGTGACGAGTGCGATTGTCGCGTCCTTGAGACTGCCGGTGAGATTGGGAACCTTATGCGCTTCGGATTTGAACTGCGGAATCTCACCCTCATAGGGCTGACCGGCGAGTTTGGCCATCATGACGTCGACGGCGCGCGCGTAATCGGCTTTGTGGGTGCGCACGGTGAAACGGCGCGGAATCGACAGGCAATGCTCGGCACGGAAATCCTCTGTGGCTTTGTTATCTTTCTTGATTACCAGCTCCAGCAGCGACGAAATCCGCTTGAGAGTCTCCGCCATGGCCGCTGTCGATGCGCCGGTTTGCAGAACGAAAACCTGCCGGCCGATCTCCTGCGTGCCGGGGTTGCTCTCGTGCATGCCGGTGATGGTTGGAATCTGCCAATAATCGCGCACCCAGCTACAAACTTTGGCGCAGGCGATGCCGTAGCGGCCGGCGTTGAACGCCGGCCCGGCGATGAAAAAGTCCGGTTTGAATTTGTCGATGGCCGCGCCCATGGCATCTAGGGCAGCGTTTTCCTGCTCGTGAAAATAGTTGTCGCCGCAGATAAGCGTCGCGTAGTCGACGCCGTGCGCTGGCAGGCTCCTTTCGATCTCCGCACCGATGCCGACGGCGTGGGGGCGAAACACGACATCCTGGCCGGCCTTGTCTTCGCCGCCGATGCCACCGAAAAACTGATTTAGATAGTGGAGGATTTTTGTCATCGGCAATTCTCCTTCGGATAGTCGCGCGCAGAGGCGCAGAGTTTCGGAGCAGAAATATTCTCGCGCAAAGGCGCAAGGGACGCCAAGTGCCAGAGACTAAAACTAGTTAATCCTCTTTACTCTGCGGTCTCTGCGCCTGTGCGCGAGAATATTCTTGCTCCGAACTTGGTGTCCTTCGTGCCTTCGTGGTGAGTCATTCTTCTCCAAAACTCTGCGCCCTCTGCGCTCCTGCGAGAGATTATGCTTATCCGAACTCTGTATTCTCCGCGCCTCTGTGGTGAGTCCTAGCTCTCATACGCCGCGCGAAAGCCACTCATGCCCATTTTGCTATAGGAGCCGAAGAAGATCGTCGGGTCGAAGAGAAACGGTTCACGGGCGTCGTGGGTGGCTTTCAAATGCAAATCGATCAGCGGTCCGCCGATGACCGTTCTTAACGGCGGAATGTAAATTTTCTCCGACACGTTGCCGCGGCTGATCATGCCGTCGGCTTCCTGCGGATGATCGACCAGCGGCCGCTCGTAGCCTTTCGGCCCGTTGGACTCGTGCAGCACGGCAGCGGTCTTGATGCCCTGATCTTCGCAGGCTTTGACGGTCTGCATGAAGTCGACGGTGCCGTTGCCGGTGCCTTCCATGAATGCGACGGCGCCTTCCGCGCCAAGATTCTTCGCCAGGCGTGCCACCCACAATCCCATCTTCTTTTTCTGCTCGAGGCTGTCGTTGTAGCCGCGCGACAGAATCACGCCGCGAAAGTCGAGGGCCTTGCCGTGGCGATTTAGCAGCTCCCAAATGAACAGATTGTCGCAATGCAATGAAGTCGGCAGCTTGCGCTCGGTCTTGAAATTGCCGCTGACGATGGCGCCGTCGAAGAATTCGGCCGGATGGACGAAGGTCGGCAGGGTGCGCGAAACTTCCTCGCCATAGTAAAAAGTGCGCGCGCCCATCACTTGGCTTTGCACTTGATAGATCAAGACGACCTTGGGCAACTTGCCATCTACCGAATTCAACGAAACGACGCGGCGCTCTGGCTGGCTGTCGATTTTTCGTGAGGTGGCGATGAACCGCGCGCAGCGGAGTGCCATGAGCCGCAGCGCGTTGTCGAAACCGGCATTAGAAACAGAAGCGTCGGGTGCTAGCGACAAGACCAGATGAAAGCAATCGGAGCCGTAGGAATAAGGCGCGCCAATGCCGCTCATGTCGAGAATGCCTTCGCGCTGTTTTTCGATGGGACTGAGGTCTTCAAAGTGAGGGAAACGTCCCGCGACGGTAACAAGCAAGTTCGGAATGCGAACGGTCTGGCCGGTGCCGACCAGTTCCGCCGCGCCTTCGAAGCCAGGAAAAGTTTCTCCTGTGCCGGAAAGTTTGGCGATCGGCATCACTGTGTCGAGCACGTGGACAATGCGCGTGGCTTCGCCCGGTCGCACCAATTGAACGTCGATGGGAATGCCGTGGGTGAGGTTTTGAATCTGCTGCTGCAGATCGGCGCGCGACAAGGTCAGCGTATTGCCGTCGAGCCGTGTGTGCTCGCCCCACTGCAGGGTCTGAATCTTGTAGTCGAGCAGCTCCAGTTCCATTGCGCAATCCTTTCGACGAGCGAAACGGCTGATGTTTACCGCGATGGCGCTCGTGCTGTCAACGGAAGTTCTTGAGCAGTGCTGCCAACATGCCTCGCCTATGTTAGTTTCTGGAGGAGGCATTTCGGAGATCAGCGAATCTTCATGATTGGCATAGCCACGCGCCCGGCACCTTTGCTTGTGCAGTGCGCGATGGGAAGATTTGCGCCCACATGTTACCGTGAATCTCAAAGCCTATAGGGAACAACGAGAACGATTTTGCCGAGCTGCCCTGCCTCTGCGGCACCGCTGCACGACCTGTCTCCAGCCCGAGTTTGCTTGCTATTGCGCGTGGATCGAGAAGGTCGATCTCAACATCGATTTCGTCATTTTGATTCATCCCAAAGAAGTCAAAAAACGGCGGATTACCACCGGACGTATGGCGCATTTGTGTTTGGAGAACTCGCGTCTGTGGATGGGGCATCGGTTCAATGACGATCATCGGGTGAACGCCCTCTTGGGCGACGCAAATCGCCATTGTGTGCTGCTTTATCCGAGCGCGCGTGCGGCCAATCTCTCGATCATGTCGGCGGACGGTCTGCGGAGTTTCGTTCCCAGCGGCAAACGACTCACGGTTTTTGTCGTCGACGGGACTTGGAGCACGGCTAAGAAGACGGTGAATCAAAGCCCCAACCTCAAAGGCCTGCCGCATTTTACCTTCGAGATGGCCGCTCCCTCGGCGTTCCGAGTGCGGCTGCAGCCGCGTCTGGAGTGTCTTTCAACAATCGAAGCGATCTACCAAGCTGCGCTGGCGCTGTCACCCGCCGTCGGTCTCGATCCGGCGGCTCAGTTGCCGAATCGACTGCTGTCGCTTTTCTCCAAAGTGGTGGAGCGGGAACTCCGATTCGCTGGGGCACGCGTGGCGCAGCGGCCTGAAATATTTGGCTAGCAATTCCATTGGCTCGGGAATATGGTCGGGTCGGTTGGAAAGGAAGCTATGAAAGCTTTGCTCAGTCTCATTTTTGGTTGTTTGTTGCTTTCCGGTTGTGCGACCACCGCCAATGTGCCGGTCACCTCTACTACCGGTGCTGCCGAGCAAATTCCCACGCAAACGTTGAAGCCGGATGGAGCAGGCCCGTTCCCTGCGGTGGTGATCATGTACGATTGCAGTGGCTTGGGGCCGCGCTCGAGCGGTTCGCCAATGCGCTGGGCGCGGGAGTTGGTGGATCGAGGATACGTCGTCGCGCTGCCGGACAGCTTCTCGACGCGCGGTCATCCTGGGGGCGTTTGCACTAACCCATCGCCGAGCAGAAACGATGTCGCGCCTGCACGCAGAGTAGCAGATGCCTATGCGATATTGGCTTTTGTCAGAACGTTGCCCTACGTCGATGGCGCGCGCGTCGGCATCATGGGCGGCTCGCATGGTGGCACGACGACGTTGTTCTCGATGGTCGCCGCGGAGCGGGAGAGCGAGCCCCTCGCACGAGAAAAGCGCGATGGCTTTACAGCGGCGATAGCGTTCTACCCCGGCTGCACAGGTCAGATCGGCCAGTGGCGCGCCGTGCGCCAGCCCAAGGCCGCCACAATCAACTACTTTGGTGTGTATAAGTCGATAGCGCCGCTCTTGATTCTAACCGGCGAGTTGGACGACTGGACGCCTGCCGAACCTTGCCGCAGGCTGAGTGAGAGCGCGCGCCAAGCGGGCAACTCGGTATCGATCAAGATCTATCCCGGCGCGCATCATGCCTTCGACAGCAACACGCCGGTGCGATTTAATCCGGAACGCGTTAACGCCAATGCCCCCACGGGGCGCGGCGCCACCACTGGCGGCGACCGTGACGCGTGGGACGATAGCGCCCGCGAAGTGATGGCGTTCTTTGGGCAGCATCTCAAGAAATCGCCGAAGTGAGGTCGATTCGCGGACGCCATTTTCCAAACTTGCAGAGCGAGGAACAAGTTATGTAGAACGTCCTGAGCGACCGAGCGAAAGGAGCAAAGTCATGCGCTGTCGCCTTTCATGGATTTGTCGATTCGTCATGGGTTGTTGTTTCGTCGTCGTGGGTGCAGGGCAGAGTCCGACGGCCGAAAAACCTTTCTATCAAGGCAAGACGCTTACGGTCTTGATCAACTACGCGGCCGGCGGTCCGACCGACGTCGAAGGACGGTTGATGGCGCGCCATCTCGCCCGGAATTTGGCGGGCAATCCGAACGTCGTGGTGCAGAATATTTCCGGAGCGGGCGGCGTCATCGGCACTAACTATCTCGGCCAGATCGCCAAACCGGATGGCCTGACGCTGGGCTATTTCACCGCGGCACTGTTTCATCAGCAGGTGCGCAATCCGGCGCTGCGCGTCGACCTATCGAAGTATGGCTTCATCGCCGGGATCCAGGGTATCACAGTGGGCTATCTGCGTTCGGACGTCGCGCCGGGGATCAAGGCGCCCACCGATCTGAGTAAGGCGCAGCGCTTCAAGGCGGGCGGCTTGAGTTATGACAGTTTCAAGGACGTCGCTTTCCGGCTCTCGTTCGATCTTTTGGGAGTGAAGTACGACTACGTCACCGGATACAATTCTAGCGCCGACGCGCGGTTGGCCGTGCAGCGCAACGAAGTGCAGTATCACGACGAGTCGCTGCCCGGCTACCGCTCGCAGGTGGAACCCAACATGGTAAAGACGGGAATGGTGACGCCGCTTTACTACGCCGACGTCATCGACGCCGATGGCGGTGTCACCGACAGCCCGGACGTGCCCGAGCTGCTTTCGTTCACGAAGTTCTTCACTCAGGTCATGGGCAAGCCGCCATCGGGCATCAAATACGAGGCACTGAAGGCCGCCAATATCGCCGGCACCAATATGACCCGGGCGATCCTCACGCCGCCCGGCACGCCGAAGGAAGCGCTGGACGCGCTAAAACAGGCCATCGCTGCCGTGGCAAAGGATGATGAATATATGGCCGACGCGGTCAAAGTCATGCGCTTTCGGCCGCGCTTCGAGTTGGGCGAGCGCGGCGACCGGCTGTATCAACGGGCGACGCAGATAACGCCGGAATTAGGAAAGTTCATTCGGCAGTTCATCGAGCAGGAGCGGAAATAAAACTATCGTTTTCCTTCTTCCATCTCCTCCAACGTGCGCGGCCAATCGTCCTTGAGCAGGCGCGATAGACTTCTGTCGGCGAGCAGCCTGCCGCCGGTTTGGCAGGTTGGGCAGTAGTTGGTCTCGTTTTCGGCGTAGACAATCCGCTGCACTGGCGAGCCGCACACCGGACAGGGCTTGCGATATTTGCCGTGCACCGCCATGTCGTCGCGGAAGGCGGTGACCCGCTCGGGAAATTCGCTGCCCGTGTCTTGGCGCAGCCGCTCGATCCATTCCGCCATGCAATCGCGTGTGGCGTGAAATAGCCGCTCGATTTCATCTTCGCTCAGATGCTTGGTTTGTTTGATTGGCGGTAGCTTCGCTCGGTGCAGGATTTCGTCGGAGTAGGCATTGCCGATGCCGCTGAAAACATGGGAGTCGGTCAGAGTTCGTTTCAATGTGTGATTCTCGCGCGTGAGCGCGGCGCGAAAGATATTCAAATCAATCTCGAAAATCTCCAATCCGCCGGGATTATGGGCCCTGAGATTCTCGCGGCCTTTGACCACGTGCAGCGAGGCGCGTTTCTTGGTGCCCATCTCGGTTAGGAGCAGCGTCGCCATCGGAAAATCGAGCGCCGCATGGCCGTACTTGCGGGGGATCGCCACGCCGCGCTTTTTCCAATGAAATCGCCCGGTGATCATCAAGTGGAAGACCAGGAAGAGTTCGCCTTCGAGCTCGAAGACGATCCGCTTGCCGATGCGGTGAAATCCAATGATCTGCTTTCCTTCGGCGGCGCGGATCGGCGGGTCGAAGGAGCGCAGGAAGAACGGATTGCCCAAGCGGATTTTTTCGATGGGCTGATGGAGCAGGCGCGCTTCTAGCGCTTCGATGTAGATGGAGATGTCGGGGAGCTCGGGCATCTGTCCTCGCTTGCGCTCGGAATTCGCGCGTCTCAAAACGCACTAGCCCGAATTATTCATGCGACGGGGAAAACCCATGACACTGTGTCGATCGAAGTGGAACTCTGGAGGAGCGCGGGCATCAGCGCAAATCGTTCGGTTTGATTCGCCGAGGCTTGGCCCCTCTTCGAGCTTTCCACTGCGATTCGCAGAGCAGGGCGACCGCCGGTCGCCCCCACCGGGCGGCGTCGAAGCAGATATCTGTTGCCTTCGCTCCGGAAGAGTTTCACTTCGATCGCGCCGCAGCGATGAACAATCCGCGCTAGTAGTCCTTGGAGTCCATCGACAAGCTCAGGACGAACGGGCAGTGGGACAAAATTGCGTAGAAAGATCCGTTCATGCTGAGCTTGTCGAAGCGTTCTTCTGGTTTGGCTCCGCTTTATCCCACTAAAACTTCGTCCACCTTGTCGACTTCTTTCAACCGCACTTCGACATGGCCGCCGGACTTGAGGTTGATCTTTTTGCCGACGTAGTTGGCGGCGATGGGCAGCTCGCGGCCGCCGCGGTCGACCATCACGGCGAGGTGAATCATTCTCGGGCGCCCAAGGTCGATCAAGTGATCGACGGCGGCGCGCACGGTGCGGCCGGTGTTCAGAACATCGTCGAAGAGCACGACAATTTTATTGGCGATGTCGAAGGGAATTTTGGTGTGGTCGATGGTGCCGCCGGGCAAGAGCGCGTTCAAATCGTCGCGATAGAGCGTGATGTCCATCTCACCGATGGGGATCTCTTTGCCGTGGCGCTTCTTGATCCTTTCAGCCAAGCGTTTGGCAACGTAGGGTCCGCGGGTGCGCACACCGATGAAGACGACCTGATCGAGGTTGCCGTAGTGGCGCATCATCTCGCGGCTGAAGCGCTCGAAGATGGCGCGCACCTGAGCCGCATTCAAAAGACGCTTCTTCTTATTGTTCCGATTATTTTTCGCCATTACAGCCCCATTGTCCTTGCGCTACCTGCTGTAGGGACAGGTCGCGACCTGTCCCTACTCATTGGCGACTTTGATCATCGTTTCCATCAATAGTTGGGTGCCGAGCGCGATATCTTCGGGCGCGCTCCATTCAAGCGGGTTGTGGCTGATGCCGCGCTGGCTTGGAATGAAGATCATGCCGGCCGGCGTGATCTTGGCCATCTGCATGGCGTCGTGGCCGGCGCCCGACGGCATGATCTCATAGACCAGCTCTTTGGCATCGCAGATCGCGCGCGTCAGGCGCAGCAAGCGTTTGTCGAGGGGCACCGGATCTTCCTCGCGGATGGTCAACGTTTCAACGCCGAGGTTTCGTTTGCGCCCGATCGCTTCGGCGCATTGCTTAACCAAGCGTGTCACGCGGGCCTTCGATTGCGCCGAAGTGCTGCGAATATCCACCTGTAACTCCGCGCGCCCTGGCACGGCGTTGATCACCCCGGGTTCCAACTTCATCGCGCCGACGGTGCCGACGACCCGGCCCTTGGCCATGGACGAATACTTGCGGCAGATTTTTTCCACCTGCTCGATGAACAAGGCGGCAGCCACCAGCGCGTCTTTGCGCATGTGCATCGGCGTCGTGCCGGAATGGTCGGCCTGGCCAGTGAAGATCACCCGGAAGCGGCTCGGTGCAGCTATAGCCGTAACCAAGCCGATGCGTTTGCCGATGGCTTCGAGAATCGGTCCCTGTTCGATGTGCAGCTCGAGATAGGCTTTGAGACTCTTTGGATCGCGTTTTATCCCGTGGAGATTTTTTGCGCTGATGCCGAGACTCGATAACACGTCGGCAAGTTTTGTTCCCTGGGCGTCGACGGCATGCGCCAGGTCTTTCGGATGCACTTCGCCGGCGACCAAGCTGCTGCCGAGGGTCGAAAAGCCAAAGCGGCTCGACTCTTCGCCGACGAAGCAGACGACTTCGAGCGGCGAGCGGACCGGAATGTTGTTTTCGCTGATCGTGCGGATCGCTTCCAAGGCGCCGATGACGCCGACTGGGCCGTCGTACTTGCCGCCATGAATGACGGTATCTAAGTGTGAGCCGGCAACGACCGCGGGCGCTCTGGCGTCGTCCCCGTCGTAGCGGCCGAAGATATTACCAATGCCGTCGATGTGGATTTTTAAGCCCGCCTGGCGCATGAGATGAATCAGCACTTGGCGGCTGCGCAGCTCTTTGATCGAGAAAACCAAACGGGTGACGCCGCCGCGATTGCCGATGCCGATGCGGCCGATGGCATTCAAATCGCGCATCAAGCGGCGCTGGTTGATGGCGGGATAAGATGGCGGCGAAGCTGTTTGTTTTTCTGCAACGCGTCGCATAAACAAAAGGTGAGTCTAGCAGTTTTAGAATGGAGAGAACAAATGGCACTGCAAATTATCGATGCCGACGGCCATATTAACGACCAGTCCTGCGGTCCGGAGATCGCCCAATACATGCCCAAGGGCAATCAGATGGCCGCTCTGTTCCCGGAATTCGACCATCACCATTTTCGCTACTTGAAACAGAACCGCCGCGCTACGGGTAATCCATCGCCCGAAGCTTGGACAGAATTTCTCGAAGAGACCGGCATCAGCTGGACGGTGCTTTACCCGACGGCGGGCCTCGCGGTGGGCCGCATCATGGCCCCCGACTGGGCGGTGGTCGCCTGTCGGGCGTACAATACCTGGCTCTATGAAAAATATTTGAGCAAGAACCCGCGCCTCAAAGGGGTCGCTTTGATACCGTTTCAGGACGTCGATGCAGCAGTGTTGGAACTGCGCCGCGCGGTGAAAGAGCTCGGCATGCTGGGCGGCATGCTGCCGTCGAATGGCGATGCGATCCAAGGCCACTTCGGCAACAAGGTTTATTGGCCGCTCTACGAAGAGGCCGAGAAGCTTGGCTGCGGTTTAGCCGTGCACGTCGGCGCGCTGCACCACATGGGCATGGATGCGTTTACGACTTACTATCCGGTGCACGCCCTCGGCCATCCGTTCAGCTTGATGATTCAATGCGGCGCCATGATCAGCCATGGCGTCTTTCAACGCTTCCCCAATTTACGCGTGGCGTTTCTCGAAGGCGGCGCTACCTGGGTGCCGTTCATGATGGACCGCTTGGATCGTTCGTACCACCCGGGCCATGTGCAGATGGACGTTAACGGTAACTTGATCGGCGGGCCGCAGCCGGGGCAAAAGGCCAGCGAGTATCTCAAGGAACTGATGCGCGCGGGGCGTATTTTTGTCGGCTTCGACTGCGACGACGACGGCTTGAACACCGCGGTGGCAAAAGGCGGGCGGCAGTCGTTTATGTTCGGCAGCGACTTCCCGCACGAAGTCTTCGATGCGGCGAAATGCCGCCATGAAATCGACGAGCTGCTCGGGCGTGATGATCTCTCCCAACAAGACAAAGAAGCGGTGTTGGGTGACAACGCGCTGCGGTTCTATCGGCTGGGATTGTAGACCGCGTCGATTGGGCTGCTAATCCTTCAGCCCTTCCCGCGTTTTGCCAAACGCGGGGATCAGAACCGTACACATCGCCAACACCGAAAGCACGAGCAGCGTCGCGCTGATCGGCCGTTGGACAAACACCCACGGGTTGCCGCGCGACAGCAGCATGGCGCGGCGCAGGTATTCCTCCATCAGTGGACCGAGGATAAACGCCAGCAGCATCGGCGCCGGCTCGCAGCCGAGCTTCGAAAGCAGGTAGCCCAACACGCCGAAAAGCGCCATCAGATAAATATCGAAGGTGCTGTTGTTGAGGCTGAAAACGCCGATGCCGCAGAAGACCAAAATCGCCGGAAAGAGCAGCTGATAGGGAATGGTGATCATCTTCACCCACATGCCGATCAACGGCAGATTCAAAATCACCAAGAACAGATTGCCGACCCACATGGAGGCGATGATGCCCCAGAAAAGCTTGGGCTGCTCGGTGAGCACCGACGGGCCCGGCTGGATGCCTTGAATAATCATCGCCCCAACCATCAGCGCCATGACGGGGTTGGATGGAATGCCCAACGTCAGCATCGGAATGAACGAAGTCTGCGCGCCGGCGTTGTTCGCCGACTCCGGCGCGGCAACGCCTTCGATGGCGCCCTTGCCAAACTGGGCGCTGTTCTTGGAAATTTTCTTTTCAATTGAGTAGGCGGCGAAGGAGCCCAAGATCGAGCCGCTGCCGGGCAAAATGCCCATGGCTGAGCCGATCACCGTGCCGCGCAGGATCGGCGCGACGATGCGCTTCCAATCTTCTTTAGTCGGCATGAGGCTGGTGATCTTGGCGATCACCACCGACCGTTCCGATTCATTTTCCAAATTGCGGATGATCTCGCCCAGGCCGAACATGCCCATGGCGACGGTGACAAAGCCGATGCCGTCGGCCAGCTCGGGGATGCCGAAAGTGTAACGCTGGGCGCCGGAAGTGACGTCGGTGCCGATCAAGCCGAGCAGCAAGCCCAAGACGACCATGCCGATGGCGTGCAGCAGCGAGCCCTGCGCCAGCACGACCGAGGCAACGAGGCCGAGGACCATCAAAGAAAAATAATCTGCCGGGCCAAATTTGAGCGCGACTTCGGCAAGCGGCGGCGCGAAGAGCGCGAGCAGAAAAGTCGCCACCGTGCCGGCGAAGAAAGAACCAATGGCCGAGGTGGTGAGCGCCGGACCGGCGCGCCCCTGTTTGGCCATTTGATAACCATCGAGCGTGGTTACAACCGAGGCCGCTTCACCGGGCAGGTTGACCAGGATCGAAGTCGTCGAGCCGCCGTATTGCGAACCGTAGTAGATGCCGGCGAGCATGATGAGAGAAGTAACCGGTGGCAGCGCGAAGGTGACCGGCAACAGCATCGCGATGGTGGCCGTCGGCCCGAGGCCGGGCAACACACCGATGGCCGTCCCCAAAAATACCCCGAGTAGGCAGTAGAGCAGGTTGGCGGGTGTTACCGCCACCGAGAGGCCGAGCAGCAGATTGGAAAATAGTTCCATGGGAATCTCAGCCGCCGCCAAGCCAAGGGCCGAATATCGGCAGCGGGATGCCGAGTCCCTTCAAAAATACCAGCACGCAAAAGACCGTTAAGCCCGCGGCCATCAAAAGCGCCGGCTGCCAGCGAAAACGCTTGCTTCCCAGAGCGCTGACCAGCGCGAGGATGGGCAGAGCCACCGCCAAACCAAGGCCGCGTACCGTTAGGCCGAAAACAAGCACCGATATGATGACGAAGGCGAGTCCTCGAGCGCTGAAGGCACCGATGGGCGTGCCGCTGGTAAAAAACGAGCGGATGATCGAGATGGCCCCGATCAATAGCAGCAAGCCGCCCAACAGCGACGGGAAATAAGCCGGCCCCATTCTCAAGGCTGTGCCCATCGAGTAGTCTCGCGCGATCAAAATCGCGGCCGCGCCGAAAAACAGATAAATCGCGCCGGCCCATAAATCTTTAGCGCTTCGAATCATGACGACGAAGTTCCCCTTGTGCCGTTAACGTCGATTATCGCGCTTTGTACAACAACTCCCGTCGGAAGCAAAGCAAAAAAAGGCCGGGATTGCGCCCGGCCTCTTGTTTCGCGATCGAAATGAAAATGAATCAGTCGGCGTAAATCCCAGCCTTCTTGATGATCGGCGCCCATTTGTCGATCTCAGCTTTCAGATGAGCACGCAGCGCTTCGGGAGTCGCGCGTTTTTCCGCCACAGGCTCGGTGCCGAGGTCGGCAAAGCGTTCTTTGACCAGATTGTCCTTAAGGGCGGCTTGCAAGCTTTTGGTCAGCGTCTCGCTGATCGGTTTAGGTGTGCCCTTTGGCGCGTAGAGTCCATGCCAGACCGAGACCTCGAAGCCTTTGAGCCCGGCTTCATCGACGGTTGGCACCTTTGGCAAAGAGGCCAGGCGAGTCTTGGTGGTCACACCGTAGACCTTGATCTTGTCGGCTTTGATCTGACTGGTTGTATTGGTGGTCTGGTCGCAAGACATGTCGATCTGGCCGCCCAGGAGGTCTTTCATCACATCGGCCGTGCCTTTGTACGGAACCGTGGTGAGGTCGGTCTCGATGGTGCTCATGAACAGCATACCGCACAGATGCGATGCCGCGCCGATGCCGGCGTTGCCGTAGGTGACTTTGTCTTTGTTCGCCTTAATATAGGCAATCAGCTCCTTCAGATCTTTAGGGGGCAAATCCTTGCGGGCGATGATCGTCATCGGCACTTCGTTGATCAAACCGATCGGCTCAAAATCGTTGACCGAATCGTAGGGCAGCTTGCGATAGAGCGATGGCGCGGTGGAGTGGCCAATATGATGCAGGAAGAGGGTATAGCCATCGGGCGCTGCCCTCGCTACCCTGTTGGCGCCAATCGTGCCGCCGGCGCCGCCGACGTTTTCAACGATGATTTGGGTTTTCAGCGTCCTAGTCATGGGCTGGGCCACCAGGCGAGCCACCGTGTCGGTGGGTCCTCCCGCCGTGAACGGCACAACCACGGTGATGACCTTGTCAGGATACTTTTGCGCGGCTGCCGGTGACGATGTCAGCAGCAAAGCCGCAGCGATTAGCCCAAATATTTTGGTCGTCATATGAGTTTCCCCTTCCGTTTCTCCACCTTAGACGCTCATGCAAAATCGGTTATTCAGCCGCGCTGCATAGCATAACTAAATCTCTAAATCTCTACAATGATTACAGCAAAAATCAAGCCTCGCTATTTGCACAGAATTCGCCGGCATGATTGGCAACCGGGAAAGCGCTATGTTATAGCGAGCTAATCCCAAAATTACGAGGTAGTTTTCCATGAGCGAAGTTTCTCTCAAGGTCGCTGAGATGCTCTTGTCGACCGAAGCGATCGCGGTTTACAAAGACAAGCCCTTTGTGTTTGTCTCCGGGCGCATATCGCCGGTCTATATCGACTGCCGCAAACTTTTGTCGTATCCTGCCGAGCGCGAATACATCGTCACCCAGATGGCGAAGAAGGCCGAGACCGACATTGGCCTCGACAAAATCGACGTGGTTGCCGGCGGTGAGACGGCGGGCATTCCCTACGCTTCCTTTGTCGCGCACTTGATCAAAAAGCCGATGATCTACATCCGCAAGCAGCCCAAGGGCTACGGCGGCACCAAGCAGATCGAAGGCATTCTGGAGGCCGGCAAGCGCGTGCTCATGGTCGAAGACCTGATCACCGACGGCCTAAGCAAGCTGCGCTTTAATATCGGTGTGCGCGGCGCCGGCGCTAAGATGACCCATTGCCTATGCGTGTTCGATTACGCCTCGACGCGCTTGAACCAGCACGAGGGCAAAGACAACTTGGCGAAGAACGGCATCGAGCTGCAGGTGCTGGCGGATTGGGACGACGTCCTCGACACCGGCACGAGCAAGCACTATTTCACCGACGAGCAGAAAGATCAGATCGTCGATTTTCTCAAGGACCCCGAGAATTGGGGCCGGAAGATGGGGTTTGTCTGAACGGCTATGAGACAGCTCATCCACAACGCGTTGATCGTCACGATGAACGATCAAGGCGACGTCATCGAAAACGGCGCCATCGTCATCGATGGCAACCGCTTGGCGTATGTCGGCCCGCGCCAGTGGATGCCGGCCGGTCCGTTCGATAGCACCATCGACGCCAGCCGCCTGATCGCCATGCCCGGCATGGTCAATGCTCACTGCCATTCGCCGGCCAACCTTGTCCGCGGCATGATGCCGAGCAAACCACTGGAGATCTGGCGCGCCTATTATCGCGCCTCCTTGCGCGACATGCGCGAAGATGATTTTTACGCCAGCGCGCTGCTTGGCGGCATGGAGATGCTCAAGAACGGCGCGACCACCGTGCTCGATCATTTTGCCGGCAGCTCGGCTTGCCGCTTCATGGGCGCCGGCGCGGCGATCCAAGCGATGCGCGATCTGGGGCTGCGCCACGTCGCCGCTTTAACGGTCACCGACAAGAACTATGAAGACACCATACCGCTCGGCCAGACTGATGCGAACTTGAACGATGAGATCAAGCGCATGAGCGCCAGCGAAGCCAAAACAACTAAAGCTTGGTTGGCTGAATGCGCAGAGTTCATCGAAACCTTTCACGCACCGGAGAAATTGACGACCGCGTGCCCCGGCCCCTCTGCGGTGCAGCGCTGCAGCGATGAGCTATTGACCGGCTGTGCCGAAATGGCGCGCAAAAGAAATCTGCCCCTGCATATCCATCTGGCCGAAACCCGCGCCCAGCAAGTGCAGGGCGATGCGATCTACGGACACTCGCTGCTGCGGCATCTAGACGGTCTCGGCATCGTCGCAGCAAATTTATCCTGCGCCCATTCGATCTGGATCGAAGACAGTGACGTCGATTTATTCGCCAAGCGTGGCGCCACGCCGGTGCACAACCCGGCGAGCAATCTGCGCATCGGCAGTGGCCTTGCGAAAGTTAAAGAATTCGTTGCCGCCGGCGTCCACGTCGGTCTCGGCACCGACGGCGCGGCGTCGAATGACAATCAAAACATGTTCGACGCCGTGCGCTTGGTCGCGCTGATCCACAACCATGCCGGGACCGATTTCAATCAGTGGATTACCCCGGCGCAAGCACTGGCGATGGCGACGCGCCACGGCGCGCGCGCGTTCGGCTTGGAAGCCGGCGTGTTAGCGCCGGGGAAATTGGCGGATCTAGTTCTCCTGCGCCGCGACACCCCGGCGTACCGGCCCCTGAATGATGTGATCAATCAAATCGCCTTCTGCGAAAACGGCAGTAACGTCGATACGGTAATCGTCAACGGCGAAGTGGTGGTGCAGACCGGGCGGTTGACCAAAGTTGACGAAGAAGAAGTGTTGCGGACGGCAGAGCAATCCCGCGCACGGCTCGAGCCGTCGATGCAACGCGAATTGGCCGCGGCGAAAACCATGGAGCCGGCGTTGGCGCAGATGTATTTTCGGGTGTTTGGAAACGCGCATTAGCTGGTCTCTGCTTTGTTCCAAGCGTGGGTTCCCGCGCTCATACGATACCGCTCGCTGAGCTAAAAAAACATCTGCAAAAAACTTTGCACACACGCATTTAGGCGTAATATGTCCTGGTTTGTCGTGGTTATTCCACTTAATTGACAACGTGTGACGAAGCGACGAAGGAGGTAGAAAGGTCATGTTTGATGCGATCATCAAGGACATTGCGGCGCGTTTCGGTTTGGGCAACAACGCGGGGCCGTTGTTGCAGATGCTCTTAGCCTTTATCACCAATCGCGACTCGGGCGGCATCAGCGGTTTTTTGCAATTGTTCCGCAACGCCGGGCTGAGCGATGTGGTCAATTCCTGGATCGGCGGTGGCGCCAACGCCAAGCCGATATCACCGGCGCAGGTGCAGTCGACTTTGGCTGACTCGGGATTATTATCAGGATTGGCGTCTCGCTTCGGCGTGGACGGATCGACTGTGAACAGCGCATTGGCTTATGTCTTGCCGCTCGTGATCGGCAAGCTCACCACCGGCGGAACGATTCCATCGTTGCTGCCCGCGGAGGTTACCAAATTCATCGGCCCTGCCACCGGGTGGTTGAGCGGACTGCGTGGCACCGCAGCGGCCGGTGCCGCCGCGGTTGGCGAGACAGCCAGTGCGGGGGGGGCCGGTTTCATGAAATGGCTGCCCTGGCTTATTGGCGCGGCGATCTTGCTCTGGTTGATGTCCATGTGCGGCAAGAAGCAAGAAACCGTGAAAGCGCCGCCGCCTGCTCCGGTGCCAGCTCCCGCGCCGGCACCTGCTCCTGAGCCAGCAGCGCCGGCTGTGCCGCCGGCGGCGAAAATCTACTTCGAAGTTGGCAAAGCCGCGTTGCCGAAGGACTCCGGCGACACGCTAAAAGCGATCGTGACGTTCCTGGGCGCCAACGCTGCAAGCAAGGCAGTGATCTCCGGTTTTCATGATCCGGCTGGCAACAAAGCGCAGAACGAAGAGTTGGCGAAGAACCGCGCCAAAGCGGTGCGCGATTCTTTAAAAGCCGCCGGGGTTGCCGAAGACCGGATCGTGATGCAGAAACCGGCCGAAACCACCGGTACCGGCGACGCTGCCGAGGCTCGGCGCGTCGAAGTTAGCGTGCAGCAGTAGTAGGTCGACTCGAACCGCAAGCTACGCCCGCGTTACGAGGCGGGCGTGGCTTGCTACGAATCCCAGATTTGCCCGTGGGGTGAATCTGGGATGTGTGGTTTTGGGATCGGATTTCCGCTCTATAGCGATGGTCGCCGAGTGCGCCAGTCAGTCGCCTGTTCATAGGAGTAGGCCGCCCGAAAACAGGCGGCTTCGGCAAACGGCGGCGCGACGATCTGCAGGCCGGCGGGCAAGTTCCCTTGGGTAAAACCGCACGGCACGGAGATCGCCGGCAATCCGGTCAAGTTGAACGGGTTGGTAAAACTTGGCCGCAGGTTTAGCTCGTTGGGGTCCATGCCTTCAAACGGCTCCGGCGGTCGGGCGGCGCCGGGCACGGCGAAGACGTCGACGCGAGAAAAGTCAGCGCGGATTTGTTCGTTCAGTACGGCTCTGGCACGCTGCGCCGTGATGTAATCGGCCGCGCTCATGAAGGCGCCTTCGATGATTCTTCTGCGCACGGAGCTGCCGAGTTTTTCCGGGGTCTCTTGGCAAGTCTTTTCGTGATAGGTGTACGCTTCGCTGATCAAGATCGTTTGATTGGCTTTGCGCGCCAGTGAAAAGGCCTTGCCGTCGATATCAATAATTTGCGCGCCGAGACTTTCTAACACCCGCAATGCCTCGTTGAAGACCTCTTCGCTTTCCTGGTGGATGCCGAGGTTTTCGTCAAACCAGTTCTTGCGCGGCACGCCGACACGTAGTCCTTTGACGCCTCCCTTCATTTCTTCCTGAAAGTTTGGCACCGGCACATCGGCCGATGCCGGGTCTTTCGGATCGTAACCGGCCAGCACCTGCAGCAGCATCGCGCAGTCCTCGACGCTACGCGCCATTGGCCCGGCGTGGTCCAAAGACCAACTCAAGGGAATGACGCCGTAGCGGCTAACGCGGCCAAAGGTCGGCTTGATGCCGACTATGCCGCAGTGTGCCGCCGGGGTGCGGATCGAGCCGCCGGTGTCGGAGCCGAGCGCGCCATGGCACAGGCCGGCGGCGAGGGCGGCACCGGAGCCGCTGCTGGAGCCGCCCGGGATGTGCGCCGGGTTCCAGGGATTTCTCACAGCCGGAAACGGAGCATCGACCGACGGCCCGCCGAAGGCGAACTCGTGCATGCCGACTTTGCCAAGCAGGATGGTCCCTGCTTCACTTAATTTGGTGGCGGCGGTGGCGTCGAAATCGGGGATCCAGTGCTCCAACACCGCCGAGTGACAGGTCGTGCGGATGCCCCGGGTCGCATAGAGATCTTTGAGCGCAATGGGAATGCCGTGCAGTGGGCCGCGATCTTTGCCCGCCTGCAACTCCGTATCGGCTTGCTCGGCCTGCTTGAGCGCCAGCTCGCGCGTCAGCGTGATAAACGCGTGCAGCTTGCCGTCGAAGGCATCGATCCGTGCCAAGCAGCCACGCGTCAGCTCGCTGGCGGAAAATTTTTTTTGCCGCAGCCCAATTGCGGCCTCGCCGATCGTCAAATAACCAAGCTCGGTAGTGCTCATGGCTAGTTCCCTTTGTTGGCACAGAAGTGACCGGCCGGCTCGACTTGGTTGTTCAACAGCCGGCGCAGCTCGTCGGCCTGTTGGCGCGTGCGGTTTACGCCCGGAACGAGCTGTTGCAGTGCGTCATCCGAAAGCTTTAACCCCGCTCGCTGGGCGAGGTCGCGTAGCTGATTCAAAGAAATTTCGTTGGCCATGGCTCACCTCCGGCTTCTGTATAGTAGAGGCCAGCGGCTTTGCCAAGCCGCGCAGTTGAGCCAGGGATAAGTTCCATCGGTTACGTCCGCCGGCGATTGATGCTAGCATCGGCTGTTTGCCCATAGACGGATGTCTTTTATCAACTGCGAGGAACCGATTTGGCCGGTCGATTGATCTATTCAACAACGATTTTTCTCAACGCCGTCTTGTTATTTTGGGTCCAGCCGTTGGTCGGAAAAATGATTCTGCCCCTGGCTGGCGGTGCGCCGGCGGTGTGGAATACCTGTCTATTTTTTTTTCAAGGCACACTGCTTGCCGGATACGTCTATGCGCATCTCGGCAGCCGCACCTTAGGCTCACGCCGCCACGGCGTCCTGCACCTGGCACTGGTGGCGGCGGCGATTTTCTTTTTGCCGATCGCCTTTGGCAAAGAAGCTCTCGTTGCCTTGGAACGCTATCCGGCAACGGCAATTTTGGGCGCCTTGGCGACCAGCGTCGGCTTTCCTTTCTTTATTCTTTCGGCGGGCTCGCCACTCTTGCAGAAATGGTTTGCTGAAACCGGTCACGCGGATGCGGTCGATCCGTACTCCCTTTACGCTGCCAGCAACCTCGGCAGTTTTATCGGTTTGATCCTCTACCCAGCGCTCCTCGAACCATTTCTGACGCTGAGCGAACAGAACCAACTTTGGGTTTTCGGCTATGGGTCGCTGGTGCTCTTGTTGCTGCTATGCGCCGGGCCGCTGCTGCGCGCCAAGTCCGTGGTGCCGCAGATTGACCCTGCAACAACGACGGCCATCGTCAATGAGCCGCTCTCCCTGTGGCGCCGGCTGCGCTGGCTGCTCTGGTCCTTTGCGCCGTCGACCCTGCTGCTCGGGGTGACGACGTACGTTACCACCGACGTCGCCTCGGTGCCGCTGTTTTGGATCGTGCCGTTGAGCCTCTATTTGCTTTCTTTCGTTTTGGCGTTTGCGCGGCCGCGCTGGGCGATTCATTCCTTGACCGTGCGCCTGCAGGGGCTGCTGGTTTGCGTCAGCGTCGTCAACTACTTCGCGGAAGCGGTGAAGCTCCCTTGGCTGGTGGCGGGATTACACCTGATCACCTTCTTTGTCACAGCGGTGGTCTGCCACGGACGGCTTGCCGGCGACCGACCGCCGACGCAGTACCTGACGGAATTCTACCTGTGGATTTCCTTGGGCGGCATGCTCGGCGGACTGTTCAACTCGTTGATTGCGCCGCGAATCTTCCTGCGGCTGCAAGAGTATCCTTTAGCCATCATCGTCGCGGTCATGCTGCGCCCCCACCTGGTGCGCGACAGCGCGAAAGCAAAGGTCAATTTTCGCGATTTTCTCTGGCCGGCGCTGCTTGGCGCCGTGTACTATTTTCTTGCCCGCAACATCGACAAAATCACCTGGCTGCCGGACCAGCTGGAAACCCCGCTCTTGTTCGCTCTGGCGGCGCTTGCGTGCATCAGCTTTGCGCATCGGCCGCTGCGCTTTGGACTGGGGCTCTTGGCGGTTTTTCTGGCATCGTCGATCAACACCGATTCGGCGACAACGTTATTTAGGGGCCGCAGTTTCTTTGGGGTCTATCGCGTCTCTGTCAATAGTTCCGCCACGCGCAATTCGTTGCTGCATGGCACGACTTTGCACGGCACGCAGAATCTCGACCCAAAACAGCGCACTACAGCGATCTCATACTACTACCCCACTGGGCCGATCGGACAGATATTTCAAACCTTTGCCCAGCCCCGCAAGAACGCCAACGTCGGCTTGGTTGGATTAGGGAGCGGCGGTTTGGCCTGTTACGCTAAGCCAGGCCAAAGTTTTACTTTCTTCGAAATCGATCCCTTGATCGAACGGATCGCGCGCGATCCGAAGCTGTTCACCTACCTGCGCGATTGTCCGGCGCGGTTGTCGATCGTCATCGGTGACGCGCGAGTGTCGCTCACCAGGAGCCCGAGCCGCCACTTTGATTTGCTGGTGCTCGACGCTTTCAGCTCGGATGCGATCCCGATTCACCTGCTCACCCAAGAAGCCTTGCAGCTCTATCTCACCAAACTTACCCACGACGGCATCATGGCGATCCACATTTCCAACCGCTATCTCGATCTTGAGCCGGTGTTGGGCCGCTTGGCCGACGAGCTCAAGCTCTTTGCGCTGGTCCGCGCGGATAGCGACCACACCGAACAAGAACGCGAACACGGGAAATTCTCATCGACCTGGGTGGTCATGACGCGGGCGCAAAAGTCGCTGGAGGCGTTGCGCAAAGACGAGCGCTGGCAGATGCTCGACTCCGGGCCTGATCTGTGGACCGACAGCTACTCGAATATTTTGCGGGTGATCAAGTGGCGTTAGCGCTCGGTCGGCGCTGACTAACCGCGCGCCATCGCCCACTTAATGAGGGAGCCGCTCAGGACCGATTTGACCAGAAGCAGGGCTGCGGCTAGGCCCGGCGCGAACACGCCCAAGATCGATGGGCCAAGCAGGGTTCCCGCCAAGATTTCCCCGATGACGGTGGGTTGGCGCCAGCTTCGTTTGGAGCCGGTCAAAGGACTCCACATCGCTCTTTCAGCAGGATCGTCACCCACTGCCGACCCATCGGCCGGTTTTAGCCTTTGGCAAAAGCTTCGTTCACTTCATTCTCAAAGGCGAGCAGTTTCTTGACGCTTGCGCGCTCCTGCATGCGCTTGAAATGGGCGACAACGTTGGGAAAGGCTGAAAGGTCCACACCTAACTGGGTGGCGCGGCGGCAGCACCAGAAAAAATGCGCGTCCGGGGCGGTGAAATGGGCGAAAAAGTACTCGCGTCCCGCGAGCAAGTCGTCGCCGATTTTGAAGTTCTCAAATAGCCCCTCGGTTGCGAATTTCACCACGCTATCGGCGCTGCCGGCGCTGTCGCTGACTTTGCCGGGGTTGTTGATCCGGCTCAGAAACGGGTGAATACCGCTGGCGCACCAGGCGTGCAGCGAGATCGCCTGCAACTGGTCCCACGGGTCGGCGGGCAGAATCTTCGCATTCGGAAACGTGCGATGGACCCATTGATGAATGGCAACGTTCTCGGTCAAGATTTTGCCGTCGACCGCCAGCGCCGGCACTTTGTGCTTCGGGTTGATCTTCAGGTACTCGGGCGTGAAGTTCTGCCGTTTGCGAAAATTGAGCGGCCGAGCTTCGAAGTTGGCGCCGGCTTCGGTCAGCGTAACATAGGGCGCGAGGGCGCAGGTGTTGGGGGCGTAGTACAGAACGATTGCCATTGAGTCTCCTTTAGGTTGATGAACTCAACAGGACTCTATATTACCGCTACCGTTAATGACAAGCGATCTGTACTAGGATCGAGAGTTGTTGGACTCTTTCCAGCTATTTCTTGGGAACCAAGATTTCTTTGAGCTTGCCTACTATGCCTTGATCCACCTGATATAGCTTTTCTTGGGAACCAAGATTTCTTTGAGCTTGCCTACTATGCCTTGATCCACCTGATATAGCTTGCGCGCGATGGCTTCGACTTCGGTGCCCGTGAGCGGCTCCAGTTCTAGATTTGCTTTGGTGATCTCGGCTTGAAATTCCTTGTCTTTCATCGTTGCGTTGAACGCGTCGCGCAAAACGTTCAAGCGATCCTTCGGCGTGTTGGGCGGTAGCGCATAGGCGCGCAGAATCGCCGACGGACCGTGAATACCCGCTTCGAGCAACGCTTTCGCTTCTGGCGTTTTCGCATGGTCGATGGCATTGGGGACGTGCGGGATATCGGCGGCTTTTTTGGCATTGATCTGTATCACCGGGAACACCTGGCCCGAGTCGAGGCCTTTTTTCCATGTCGCGCGAATCGATGCCCAGGTCCAACAACCGCCGTCGACTTCGCCGGCTTCGGCGGCGATGCGGATGAAAGACGTGCCTTTGTAACCTTCGATCAACTGGATCGGCAGCTTCAACGTCGCTTGCAGCATGCGCGGCGCATCGGAATCGTTGGCGCCCGGCGCCTCGCCGCCGAGCTTGATCGGCCGCTTGGAGGCGAACCATTGATCGAGGGTGGTGACGCCGCTGGCTTTCGTAAGCGCGCAGACAGTTTCATCCTGGACCGGCGCGCCGAGCCAATCGAAGCGCCTGCCGTCGAACTCGATGCCGGTATCGCCAAGAACCTGCTGCAGCAAAAGCGAGCCGATAAAATTGCCGATGGTCAGGCCGTCGGGCGCGGCAGCTTTGTAGAGAAAGTTGGCCGCCACCCGGCTGCCGGCGCCGGTCATGTTGTCGACGATCATCGCCGGGCTGCCGGGAATATGTTTGGGCATATGGCGCGCGATGGTGCGCGCATATTGGTCGAAGCCGCCACCGGCGGAAAATCCAACGACAACTCGGATGGTTTTGCCTTTGAAGAAATCGGCGTCGGCGGAGGCGGCAAAAGTAGGGCTGCTCGTGAGCAACAGAATGGTTACCGCTACGAGGCTATCGATTCTACGCATGTGATTTCCCTCCATGTGATTTTAGCCGTGCAGTCCCTCGATACGCGCTCGGCGCTACTCGGAAAATCGAGGGGGCTACCGTAAATTCCCCGTATGTCCAAGCGAAAATCTTCCAGGCTGCGGCCAAACGGTCAAGCCGTGCGGTTCGGACCTAACCGGGATTTTTTTCACGTTGCCGTTGGCCGTGTCGAACACGTAGATTTCATTGTCATAGCGGCCGGAGAGCCAGATCTCTTTGCCGTCGATCGTCACGTTGCCCATGTCGGGGCTGCCGCCGCCGGGGATGGGCCAAGTGTTTTCGACTTTTCTGGTTGCGAAATCGAGCACCGAGAGGCTGCCTTTCCCTTTTGGCGGTCCGTAGACTTTGGCGACGCCGCGGTTGGCGATGTAGAGTTTGGTGCCGTCGCGGCTCGGGTAGAGGCCATGGGCGCCAAGGCCGGTTTTGATGTGGCCGATTTCGGTGAATTTCTCGCCATCGATGAGAAATATTCCTTCGGCCTTCATATCGGCGACGTAGAAAATCTTGCCGTCGGGGGAGATGCGCACATCCTGTGGCATGCCGCCTTTCGAGAGCTTCAGATAACCGATGACTTTCCTTTCGACGAGGTCGATCTTGGCGAGCGTCTGGGCAAACTCACACGTAAAAATGCCGTAGCGGCCGTCGGCGGAGAAATCGGCATGGTTGATGCCGGCGCACTGCGGTGTGTTGATGGAAAATTTCATTGCCATGGTTTGTGGGTCGCGGAAGTCGAGGCGCTTGCGCGCTTCAGCGACGATGATGGCGGCGCTGCCGTCCGGCGTGAAGTACATATTATACGGATCGTCCACCGGGATGTTCTTGCCGGGCTTGCCGGTGACTGGGTCGATGGGGGTGACGCTGCCGTCATGGCGGCCTTCGGCGTTGTTGTTGACCCAAAGGGTTTTTAAGTCCCAAGACGGCACAACGTGCTGCGGGTTGATGCCGACCTTGAATTTGTCGACGACTTTATAAGTTGCCGGGTCGATCACCCAGACGTCATTGGAGCTGCGGTTCGGCACATAGACCCGATGCAGGTGCTTAGCGACCACCGGGCTGAGCTTGTCCGAGCGGGTTTCGCTGTAGAGGTTGTTAGGATCGATCACCGGCGGCATGCCGGAAGCCGCCAGCAGGTCGGCCACGCTCAGGATTGAACGGTGCAGCAGAAAAAATAGCAGCAATGGCAAGGCCGCGCGATAAGCCGCGTTCATTATTGACACACCTCCAGATCGTGAGAATTGCGCCGAACGGAAAGCCCCCGTTCGGCACTCAGATGTTAGACGAAAAAAATGGTGATTTCGAGATCGACGCGGTCCGAAAATCGAAATTGTAGAGTGAAGGCTAAGAAATCTGTTTCACCGCGAAGGAGCCAGCGCGGCAAAGCCGCAACCAAATGACTCGGAAAACTCACTACCAAGACGCTGAGAGCAAAAAAGCGAAAGAAGAATTAACCACGAAACCCACGAAAATCACGAAATAAGAAACTATAGAATTCTCCATTTTCGTGTGTTTCGTGCTTTTCGTGGTTTCTTCTTCGCTTTTCTTACCTTAGTCAGCTTCGTGCCTTCGTGTGAACGATTCCCGCCTAGGCGGCGCTTTTTTTGTTCTTTTGCAGGGCCCAGAAAACATTTTCCGGCTTCAGCGGCAAATCGTAGACGCGCACCCCGGTGGCATCGGTAACGGCGTTGCCGATGGCCGCCGGGGTCGGTGCCAGACCTGGCTCGCCGAGACCTTTGGCGCCGTAGGGGCCCTCGGGTTCTGGGCACTCGACGATGATCGGGATCAGTTCCGGACAGTCGAGGGAAGTCACCAAGTGATAATCCAAGAACGACGGATTGCGCACCTTGCCGGTGTTATCGATGACCATCTCTTCGTGCAGCGCGGAGCCGACGCCCATGATGACGCCGCCTTCGATCTGCGCGGCGCAGTTCAATGGATTGATCGCCTTGCCAACATCGTGGGCCGCCGACATGCGCAGCACGCGCACCCGGCCGCTGTCTTCGTCAACTTCGACTTCGGCGGCTTGGGTCGCATACATGTAAAACGCCGAGGCGTGGTCGCTGTGACCGGTTTCCAGATCCAAGTCTTTGCCGATCTCGTAGGTGTAGGAGCCATCGCCGTGCACCACACCGTTGATGCCAAGCTTGCGCTTGACGACTTCGCCGATGGGCAGCGCCTGTTGAGGCTGGTCTTTGGGGAACACTTTGCCGTCGGCATAGCCCAAGTCTTGCACGCCGACTTCGAGCATTGGGCTCGCCGCTTCCATGATCTGCTCGCGCGCGTGGATCGCGGCGCGGCGCACCGCGTTGCCCATGTGATAGGTGCTGCGGCTCGAGGTCGTCGACGCGTCGTAGGGGATGACATCGGTGTCGAGCTGGTGCATCTGGACTTTGTCCATCGGGACCTTGAGCTCTTCAGCGGCGACTTGCGACAGGATCGTGTTGCAGCCCTGGCCGATCTCCACGGTGCCGGCCAGCACGGTGACTTCGCCCTGGGCATTGACGTTGACGCCGGCATTGGAAGTGGTCGGCGAACGGGTCGGCTTCTGAATGCAGGCAAAACCCTTGCCGATTTTGACACCAGGCTTTTGCTTTGCCGGTTTTTTGCCGTAATCGATCGCTTGGGTGGCTTTGACCAACGTTTCTTTCAAACCGACCGCGTGCAGCTGTTCGCCCCAGTAGGACGTGTCGCCCTCGACGAACATGTTTTTCATTCTAATATCGATGGGGTCCATGCCGAGCTTCTTGGCTAGCTCGTCCATCTGTTGCTCGCCCGCCCAGGCGCCCTGCGGGATGCCGTAGCCGCGGTAGGAGCCGGCCACCGGCTTGTTGGTGTAGACGGCATAACCGTCGACTTTGACGTGGGGGATGCGATACGGCCCCGGTGCCGGCAGACTGCCGCGGATGCACACCGTCGGGCTCTTTTCGGCGTAGGCGCCGGCGCCCCAATAAATCGTCATCTCGCGCGCCATGATCGTGCCGTCTTTCTTGACGCCGGTTTTGCAATAAACCACCGCTTCGTGGCGCGTCAGCGTCGAGATGAAAGTCTCTTCCCGGTTGAACTTCACGCGCACCGGACGGCCGCCAGTTTTGAAGGCGAGCGCGACTGCGATCGGTTCGCACTTCAAGCCGCCTTTGGAGCCGAAGCCGCCGCCTTGCGCCGGATTAATGAAACGGACTTTTTCTTTGGGCAGGCTCAATGCCTCGGTGATCTCGTGCAGCGCGCGGAACGGCGCGTCGTTGGCGACCCAAAGGGTCAGCCGGCCAGCCGCTTCGTCCCACTGCGCATGGGCAGAATGAGGCTCCATCGCCGAGTGTTGAATCATCGGCACGAAGTAGCGCTCGTCGAGCACCAGATCGGATTCGGCAAAACCCTTGGCAACATCGCCGGTGCGCAGCTTGAAATGCTCGCAAACATTCGGCGCCGCGCCGCGCACCATGAAGTCGGCCTTGCGGTAGGAATCGTAGTCTGGGTGGATGGCCACACAGTCCATCTTGGCGGCGTCTTCCGGATCGGTGTACACCGGCAGGTCTTCGTATTCGACCTCGATCAATTTGACCGCGGCTTGGGCCGTGTCTTCATCTTCCGCGGCGACGGCGGCCACCGGTTCGCCGATGTAGCGAACTTTGCCCTGGGCGAGAAACGGTTTGTCTTTGACCGCCTCGCCGTGGGTCCAGGGCGCGTCTTCGCCGGTGACGACGGCGACCACGCCAGGCACCGCCTTGGCTTTGCCGGTGTCGATGCGCTTGATCTTGGCGTGCGCCTTGGTGCTGAACAGGGTTTTGCCGTAGAGCATGTTGGGCAACACGAGGTCATAGCCGTAAACGATCTGGCCGGTGACTTTTTCGTTGGCGTCGACGCGGGTAACGGGTTTTCCGATGACGGTTAGGTCGGACATATGGGCTCCTGAAAGTAGTACTCCCCTCGATACGGCCTGCTGGCCTACTCGGGGAATCGGTTCTAATTCCGGTTGTCCTGAGTAGCGCGCAGCGCGGATCGAAGGATTATTTTCGCATTATCGCAGCGGCGTCTTTCACCGCCTGAACGATCTTCGCATAGCCGGTGCAGCGGCAAAGGTTGCCGGACAGTGCGTAGCGAATCTCTTCGTCGGTCGGATTCTTGTTACCGTCGAGCAATGCCTTGGACATCATCAGCATGCCGGGCGTGCAGTAGCCGCACTGGGCGCCGCCGTCCTGCACGAAAGCTTGCTGAATCGGGTGCAGCTCAGGGCCGATCTTCAACCCTTCGATCGTCGTAATATCGGCGCCATCGAGCTCGCCTGAGAGAATCAAGCACGAATTGACGGGCTTGCCGTTCACACTAACCGTGCAGGCGCCGCAGTCGCCGGTGCCGCAGCCTTCTTTGGTTCCAGTCATGCCGATTTCATCGCGCAATAGATCGAGCAACAGGCGATGGTTGGGCACGGTGCGGCTGACGGATTTGCCGTTGAGGGTGAATTGGATTGGTTTGTTCATGGCTTTCTCGTGTTCGTGATTCGTGCTCGTTGCTCGGAATCGGACGAACACGAGCCACGAACACGAGCGACGATCTAGTATCTTCTTTCGCGCCGCTGGTACCAAGACTTCGCCGGACCGACAGACGCGTTCATGAGCGCGCGCTTGGTCATGGCGCCGACCATGGCGCGGCGGTAATCAGCCGACGAGCGCACGTCGCTAATGGGTTTGGCTTCCTGGGCGGCGATGTCGCCGGCTTTGGCGGCGACCGCTTCGCTCAGCACTTGGCCTTCCATCGCTGCTTCAGCGCGCCAGGCGCGGATCGGTGTCGGCGCCACGGCGCCGAGCACGATGCGCACGTTGCTGCACTGCTTATCTTTCTTGGAAAAATTGTATGCGACGGCGACGCCGACGTAGGCCAAGTCCATCATCTCGCGCGGCGAAAACTTGATATATTCGCCAACGAGATTGGCAGCGGTTTTGGGAATTGTGATTTCGGTTAAGATTTCGTCTGCGTTCATCGCGTTCTGGCCAGGACCGCGGAAAAAGTCCTGCAGCGGCAGCGTCCACTCGCCGCTGGCGCTGGCGACCTTGGCTGTTGCGTTTAGCGCGATCAAAGCCGGCGCGGTGTCCGCCGATGGTGTGGCATTGGACATGTTGCCGCCGATGGTGGCGCGGTTACGAATTTGGATCGAGCCCACTTCAGCAGCACTTTGAGCCAAGAACGGATATTTCTTTTTGATCAGCGCCGCAGTTTCGATCTCGTACATCGTAGTCAGCGCGCCGATGGTGATGCCCTTGTCCTTGTTCTCACGGATACCGGTCAGACCCGGCACCCGCTTCAAGTCGACAATATACTTGGGCAGCAGGCCCTTTTCTTTCATGGCAATGACGAGGTCGGTGCCGCCGGCGAGGAACCGGCCGCCGGGGCCGTTGTCCTTCAATAGCCGGCTTGCTTCGACCAGCGTCCTGGGCTGGTACATTTCAAATGCTTCGGTGCGTTTCATGAAAACTCTTTCTTACCAAGACTCTTCGATGGCCCGCGTTCTGATCGCCGCGAATTAGAAACTACTTGGTGCAGAGGGTGTTGGAGTAATGGAGTGTTGGATCGGATTCCGGCCACCCATTACTCCATCACTCCATTCTCTTACACGAGCGGCTTCAGCGCTTTGCCGACGGCTTTGCCGCAGGGCTCGCCGTCTCTCATTTGCACGTGGCCGCGCACCACGGTCAGGACAGGCATACCTTTGACCTTCCAGCCGTGCCAGGGCGACGGTTTGTTCTTGCTGTGCAACTTGTTGACGTCGATGGTGCCTTCTTTATCCATATCGACGACAGTGATGTCGCCGTCGGAGCCCAGGCGGATGGCGCCTTTTTTCGGGAAGACCTGCCACACTTTGGCCGGGTTCTCGGCGGCGCACTTGACGTATTGATTCAACGTCAAGCGGCCTTTGTTTACTTCGGTCAAGATCAGCGGCACGCCGGTCTCAACGCCGCAGAATCCCGAAATACAATCCCAGATCGCGGGCTTGGTCAGCTTGCCGTAAATGTCTGAGCCTTTTTCGTCCAGGGTGTGCGGCGAGTGGTCGGTGGCCAGCGTGTCGACGAAGCCCTCGCGCAGGCCCTGCCAAAGCACTTCGGCATGGTCTTGGGTGCGCACCGGCGGGTTCATCTTGAGCAGCGAACCGACTTTATCCATGTCGTTGGGTTCGCGCAAAAGATAGTGCGGGCCGGTTTCGGCCGTAACGCGCAGGCCGCGGGCTTTGGCGTCGCGGACCATATAAGCCGCTTGCTTAGAACTCATGTGAAAAACATGGAGCTTGGTGCCAAAAGTCTCGGCGAAGAAAATCGCGTGATGCACCGACTCCGCTTCGCAGATATCGGGCCGGGAAGCTTCCCAGTAGCGCGCGTCGTTTTTGTTTTCCTGCTTCAGCTTGTTGGTGCAATAAGCCATGATCTGGCGGTTCTCGGCGTGAATGCCCAGCGGCAGCTTCGACTGCGCGATGAAATCAAACGCTTCCATACACATGCCGTCGTCGGGGAAGGGCAGATTGCCGATGGTCTCACCGAAGAAGATCTTGTAGCCGATGGCGCCGGCGGCGGCCATGGGAAGAATATCTTTGGTGTTGGTCTGGACGACGACGCCGGTGATGCCGAAATCGACCAGCGATCTGGCTTCGCCCAATTCTTTTTTCTGCTTGACGGTGGCCGCGTCGGAGGTCGGCGGCATGGTGTTGGGCATGTCAACGACCGTGGTGATGCCGCCGCAGACCGCCGCCGTGGAGCCAGTCTGAAAATCTTCTTTGTGGGTCATGCCCGGTTCACGGAAATGGACGTGGCCGTCGAACAAGCCCGGCAAAATATGTTTGCCTTTGACGTCGATCTCCTCTTTGCCGGAAGGTAGAGAGTCGTCCGAGCCAATCGCGACGATCACTTCATTGCTGATCGCCACGCCGCCGCGAAACGTCGTGTCGGGGGTTACCACCCAACCGCCTTTGATAACTAAATCTGCTGCCATAGTTTTTCCTTTCTTTTTGCTAGTTAAATTTTCCGTTGTTCTCGCTGTCAAATCTTCTTAGCTCACGAATCTCCTGGCGCTGTTTCAAATCGGCGAGCACGTTGTGCTTGCCCCGTTGAATATGCTCGCGCGCGATGCGCACCGCACGATCGACGTCCCTCTGCTCGATCGCCGCCAAGAGCCGCAAATGTTCTTGATGGGCGGCGACGCCGCGCGCCGGATCGTAGAGCCCGTCGGTGCGCCGTTTGAGCACGATGCGCTCGAAAACATGGGCCAACGAACTCTTGAGAGTTTGGTTGCCCGCGAGCGCGGCGATCTCCAAATGGACGTCTTGATCGTAGACCAAGCGTTCGCGAGTGAAGCGCTTTTCAATGTCTTTGCCGTAGGAGGTCATCTTCATGCGCAGCTGACTGAGACTCGGCTCGGTTAGGTTGGCAATCGCTTTTTCGACCGCGAACGCCTCCAGCGCTTCACGCAGCTCGTAGAGCTCTTCGGCCTCTTGCAAACGAATTTCTTTGCACGTAAAACCACGGTTTGGAAGGAATGAGACGTAGCCTTCTTGCACGAGGCGAGTCAGCGCTTCGCGTACGGGCGTACGACTGACGCCGAGCCGTTCGCTAAGCTCTTGATGATGAAGTTTTTGACCAGGCATCACTTCGTTGCACAGGATCAGGCTCTTGATCTGATTGTAAACGCGCGCCGAGAGATTCTCCGGCACCCGAACTTTTGTCTTTGACTTCTTCAAGGGGTACGGCATTAGGAAAATTGCATGAAAAAGTTTATGCAAGTGACGGATACCTATCCGATCACATGGGCTAAGTCAACAAATTCAATTTTGAACTTGCAAAAAACAGCCAAAATGATATTGGCTAAGGCGGCCCAGCGTTTTTAGTGCAACTCACGCTGCACAAGCTATCGCGAAGCACTACGAGAAGAGTTACTAATAAGGATCATTATCGGGAGGCATTGTG
>VGTH01000026.1 GCA_016874755.1 Deltaproteobacteria bacterium
ACGAACAGCGGCGCTGACCAGTCGCCGGGTCACCCGCTCGATTATACCGCCCCAAACTGCCGCCCAGCATCCGCGTCTACGTATGTGCCGTTGACCGTCGGTGCGGAACCTTAGAGCGGAGTTATGGTCAGTCAAGTTCACTTCCAGGTTGTCCTTCTCGATGCCCGGAAGCTCGGCTTTCACGACGATATCGTCTTTCTCCTCATAGAGGTCGACCGCCGGCGCGCGTAGCTCCATATCCGCCCCCTCGAACCAGCGCTCCGGCCGCCACGATCTCATCCGGCGGCCGAAGAAGTCCTCCATCATTCGGTCCATATCTCTTTCCCAACGTGCCAAATCCATTGCTGGACGCCACGGTGTTACCGCCTTGTTTTCTTTTTCTTTCGCTTTGTCCGCCATTGCCGGTTCCTCCTTTGTGTGAAAATTGTTTTAACTTTCCATAGACGAGAAACCGCAAGCAACGTGCCATCCCAATCGCTATGATTTTCAACGCAACACCAAGCCCTCTTTGCAAAGTTGCAAAAGATCGGCGCGGGTTTTTTCAACATTGCGATTTCCGAAAGGCGCACGCGAAGAAATACTTCGGCACTGTAATTGCACAATTTTCAATGAGCGGAGGCGCTATGAAAGCATACGCAGCAGTCGGGGCGGCCTTGCTGGTTGTTATTGCGGTCGGCGTGTCGACCGTGCAGCGGGCATGGAGCCAAGAAATGGAAGTTATCGGAGCGGGTGAGCTGGAGTATCAACGCAACTGCGCCGTGTGCCACGGCATCGACGGCAAAGGGCAAGGATTGATGAAGCGATTCTTGACCGTGGCGCCCACCGACCTAACGACCCTGGCGAAAAAAAACTCCGGGCGCTTTCCGTTCTGGCAAACCTATCGGATTATCGACGGCCGTGAAGAAGTGCGCGGCCACGGCGCCAGAGAGATGCCGGTTTGGGGCGCGCGCTTTCGCGCCGACGCCGGCGGCGAAGACAGCCCGGCGCGGGCGCAGGCGGCGGGGCGGATTCTCAGCTTGGTTTTCTACTTACAGCACATTCAGGAGTAGGGACACTATCGGTTGGGGAAAGAATCTGAGCCCTTCGACTGAGCTCAGGGCGAACGGACCGAGGGTGCAATCGTTCAGATAAATCCGTTCATGCTGAGCCCGTCGAAGCATTCTTGATTTTTTTCCTATTTCCTGAGGGCTTTTTCGATCTCGCTGGTGATGCGCTTGTCCTCGGGCTCCACACCGCTTTCGAACGAAGCGACCGGTTGCCCTTTACGGTCAAGTAGATACTTGTAAAAGTTCCATTGCGGCGCTTTGCCGGTCTTGGCCGCAAGCTCACGAAAGAACGGACTAGCTTTAGCTCCGACCACTGAGCTCTTGGCGAAAACCGGGAAACTGATGTTGTAATTGACCTGGCAAAACTGCGCGATCTCTCGGTTGCTGCCAGGCTCCTGGCCGCCAAAATCGTTGGCGGGAAAACTCAGGACGACAAAACCCCTATCCCGATAACGTCGGTAAATTTTCTCCAGGCCGTCGTACTGCGGCGTGTAGCCGCATTCGCTGGCGGTGTTGACTATCAGCACCACTTTGCCTTGAAACTGGCACAGCGACACCGGCTCGTCCATCAGGTTGAATGCTTTGTGGTTAAGCGTCGGCGTGCACGAAGCCTCTGCCGCAAAGCTTGGCAGCGATGTTCCCAGCATGAGAACAACGGTGCTTAACCGGACAACCGCTCGCATATGCATGAATTTTGTTCCCGTAGGGTGGGCCGTGCGCACCGATCCGAATGGTGCGCTACAGATACTCCGATACCTCGACAAGATTTCGATCCGGATCGCGAAAATAAACTGAGCTCATCTGCCCCATCGCACCGCGCCGGCCGACCGGACCGATGATAGCGACCTGCTCGGCGCGCAAATGCGCGACGATCTGGTCGAGCGGCGCGCTCGCCACCATGCAAAAATCCGCCGAGCCCAAGGTCGGCACCTGCGCCTTGTTGGCGGTGTCGGTGGCCAGAGTTTGCAGATTGATCTTGCTGTTGCCAAAACGCAGCGCGTAGCGCGGCTTGCCGTCCGACCCGGGAAACTCTTCTTTTTCGAAACCAAGCACGCGCGCGTAAAATTGCACGGTGGCGTCGATGTCCGCCACCGTGAGGACGATATGATCGAAGCGGTCGGCGAGGGGTTTCATGTCATGATCCGTTCAAACCGTTCCCCCTCGTTTTAGTGCGCCCGCCGCGCCGGCGGCTCTAGTCCGACAATGAAGGACGGATTGACCGTGCACATCGAATAGATCTCGTCGTCAGTGCAGCCAAAGGCCGACATGTGGCCGCGCAGCAAACGCAGCGATTCTACTGAATTCGGGAATAGCGGCTCGCCGGCATCGGACGACAATGTGCAATGCTCCGGACCGACGGTGCGAATCGCTTTGTACATATTGCCGGGATCGATGCCGAGCAGCGGCGACAATTCATCATAGGTAAAATTCAACCACAGCCCGGCCTCACCCGCTTCTTTCATTTCGTCGATGGTCAGACTGACAAACGGGCTAAACGGGTGATCGACGACACCGCGCTTGAAGCCGATTTTTTGGCAATACTCGACCATGGCGCGAAACTCCGGTTTGGTCGGATGACCGAAAAACACCGCGACGTTGTGGTCGTGGGCAATGCGAAAGATCTCTTCGATTTCCGGCAAGAGTTTGCCTTTGTCATTGAGTAGATAGTGACCGTACTTGAGCGAGTCTTCCCATGACAGCGGGTCGGTGTGCGCTTTCGGATCGGCGTTCTTGTCCCACGCGCTCGGCTTGCCGCCGACGATGTTTAAGGTATTCGCCGACGTGTTGTTCGGCATCCACAAACCGACGCAGCCGGCTTTGATATTCTTTAGACACCAGGACGGCTCAAGCTTCGAGAGAAAACCTTGCGTCACCGAACAACCTGGCCAGACATGCACCGGTGTGTAGCCCTTCTCTCCGCACCAAGCTTCAAGCGCCTGGCGCACACCGGCCACCGTGCCGGCGGGATTGCTGCGCCCGACGATGGTCTTGTAGAGAATGCCTTTCATGTGGCTTTTCGACGCCAGCTTGGCAACGCCGAGGGCATCCTGCTGTCCTTCGTGGGCATGGCAATGGATGTCGATGGAATCGTCGACGCCGATCACATAGTCGAGCGACGGATCGACGGGCCCCTGCTTAAAACCGCGGCGCGCCGGATAGGAAGTCACAGAACGGACGGCGCTTGGCGTGGAATAGTTCGGTCTGGTGTCGGCCATGGAAAGCCTCCTGATTGGCAAATTTGATCGGACCATAGCGCGTCAGTGCGCAGCGAGCAAACGGGCAGAAGCTCACCACGAAAGCACGAAGGACGCGAAGTTTAGAGAAGGATTAGTTGGGTTAACTCCTTTTCCGAACTTCGTGCCCTTCGTGCCTTCGTGGTGAGAACTTTTCTGGTGAATCTCAAGTTGACAATTTCCACTGCCAGGTGGTATCGCGGAACTCTCACAGGAGGCTTCCATGTCCCAACTGCCAAGAATCATCGACGGCGACGGCCACATCTTCGAAGACGGCGATGCCATTGCCAAACATTTCCCTTACAGCTCGGTCGGTGGCCGGCTGCGCAGCGGCGTTTTTCCACTCAACAGCCACATCCAATATTCGTTGACGCGCACACCGCCCGGCGCCTTTGCCACCGATTCCGCAGGCCGTTTCAAAAACCCCGGCCCGGAGGGCTGGATGAAATTCCTCGACGAAGTGCAGATCGACAGCACTGTGCTATTCCCAACTGCCGGCCAACGCATCGGCCGCATTGTCGACCGCGACTATGCCATCGGCGCGGCGCGCGCCTACAACGACTGGCTGGCCGAAACTTACGTGCGGCGCGATGCGCGCTTCAAAGGCGTCGCGATCATACCGATGCACGATGCCGAAGCCGCCGTTGAAGAACTGCAGCGCGCCGATACCAAACTCGGCCTGAGTGCGGTGCTCTTCCCTGCCACCGGTGTGCATTTGAATCTCGGCGCCAAACATTACTGGCCGGTCTACGCCGAAGCGGCACGCCTGGGCTGCCCCGTCGTCGTGCATGGCGGCGGCCATTGGGACTTGGGCATGGAAACGATGAACATCTCCACCGGCGCCAACGCCATCGGCCATCCGATGTCGCTCGCCATCGCGCTGGCGGAAATGGTGCTGAACAATTTATTCGAGCGCTTCGCCGGCCTGCGCGTCGCCTATCTCGAAGGCGGGCCGCTGTGGTTCTTGATGGCGCTCGAACGCCTGTCGCGTTCCTATGAAGCCGGCACGCCGGTCAACCCGCGCGGCGAGCTGCTGCAATTGCCCAAAGGACAAAGCGTCGCCGATTACATTCGCGGTCTGATCAAAGCCGGCCGCATGGTGATCGGCATCGAGGGCGGCGAATCGGACTTGGCCTACGCCATCAAAGTCGCCGGTGAAGAAGCGTTTATGTTCTCGTCGGATTTCCCCCACGAGGTCAACGTGCAGACCGTGACCCAAGAAATCCACGAGCTAAGTGAGCGCGAAGAAATCAGCGCCACCGCCAAGCAAGCGATCCTGCGCGGCAACGCCGCGCGGTTTTATCGGTTGGCAGCGAACTGAGCCTTCTCTCGATACGAACGCCGACTTGGTAAAGCGCTCAATTCGCCGGTGGCGGCCCGCTGGAGTGAGTTGTTATTCAGTGCTGCTTTCACTCTTAACGGCACTCATCAACCTTCACCGCACTTACGGGCTGGCTGTCGTTGGCGCGTAAACTGAAGTTCCAAACGAGTTGTGGCTGCTTAATGTCCTCACGAAGTCGAACAATAATTCCAGCCACCGTGATCTTTACACGAGCGTCTTCCACTGGAAACGGTCCACGATCGTCAACGGTCACCGAGATAGTTTGCCCGCCCGCGATCCTGAGTTGCATAGTTTTCGCGGGCTGCGCAAAAGACGTGGTGGTCAAGATCCTGCGGCGCAGAAGCATACGGTTATTAACGATGAGCACGAAGCCTCCTCGTCGCGACTGACGTTAGGACGAGCGGCGGCACAAAGGCGAAGCCTTTGGGACGTCCGCTCGATGGTTAAGCGGCACTGTTGGAAGAAAAGTTCGACTTCCACGCATGCACAACCTCGCTGACTTTGAACCCGTGCTGAGTCTCAGGCACTCGCCTGCTAAATGCGGCGCAGAAGACGCGCCCATTTAACGCGGTGAGTGTCGCGTGCAGGGGATCTGGCTCTCCCATCTGCACTCCGACACGGATAAGCAGCGCTTCCTCTTGCTTTGACTTCAGCAGCTGCGAAACCGGAAGCGGTGCCATTGAGAACAGACCCACTTTGTAGAAATTCAAAGCTCGGCCATCAACCTCGCGTTGGACAAGGTTGTACTCGGCAAACTGGGCTTCCGCAACAGCGCGCAGATGCGGCGGAAGCTCTGCCACCAACAAGGCTAGCACCTGCTGTTCCCCCGCGGACAACATCACGCCACCACGCAGCAGACGAAGCAACCATGAGCCGTAGCTTCGCTTCACGCTCCGTGCCGCCTCAACGTCAGAATGAGCGACGCGTCTTTCGCGCTCGCCCCATCCTTTTGTTAGGCTTTTTGTCGACTCTGAACGGCTGTCGCTCATCGCCGGGTATCGGCGGAACATCTGGTACGACAGCCAATATGCGATCAAATGCCGCAGGGTCCGCCCGACGTGCTCGCTCCTCCAGGTATTCTTCCGTTAACAGGGCGGCCATCTTCTCCGCAACAGCCGTAGAGATGAATTGGTTGATGGATATGGACTCTTTTGCAGCCAGATCGCGCACTTTATTATGCACCGACTCTGGCAGCCGCAAACTCAACATGCTCATGGCGATTCCTCCAACTGTCGTAAGAATTGACCTGGTCGTAGGACCTTGACGCCAAAACGTTCCGCGCCCACAAAGTCGCGGACATTGTGCGTCATGACATATTGACAGCGAGCCGCTACGGCCACTTCGAGTACGAACTCATCGTTCGGATCACGCAGAAGCGGACGCCACAAAAAGTGAATAGCTTGGCGCTTACCGCATTAGCAGGTTCAAGGGCAATCGGCGCGTCGCCGCACAGAACAGTCCAAACCTCTACGCAGTACTCGACCTGCCTATCGCTGAGACCAGCGCGATTGCGTCCTGCCGTGAGCATCATCGAGAATATACCGCTTCGAACGAGTTGGAGTTTATCATAGAGGCGCCGTTTTCACAGCAGGGGATGCGAGCGTGAGAAAATCCCGCATTGAGTGAACTGATCTCGGCTACTAATTATACGAGCATGACCAAAGAGAATTTGCGCCTGAAATCAACAACCTGTCAATTCGCGCTCGCGCTCGTATACCCAATATCCGTGGCCTCGTATATTAATATACCTGCAGAGGTCCCCGTCTTTCGGGAGTCGTCAATGCGGAACGAGCGTAGCCTTCAGGCCTACTCTGATCGGGCCTGCCGGCGTAGCACTTCGTTCGCTCACACAAAGCCGTGCAGCCGCGCGGGATTGTCTACTAAGATCTTTTTCAGCAACGCGGCGTCGTTGTCGACGTAGCGATACAACAATTCGACTTCTTCGGCGTCGTTCATCATGCGCTTTTTCCATTGCGGGTGGGGCCAGTCGGTGCCCCAGATGATGCGGTCCGGGGCGGCTTCGATGAACGCTTTGCCGTAGGGAATCGCATCGTCCCAGCCGGCGTCCATTTTGGAATCGCGGTTGCCGTTGGAGATCATCACCCACCAGTTCTCGCGCTTGAGCGATTCGAGCACCCACTTGATCACCGGGCGCTCCATGCCGCCTTCGAAGCCCACGTGGCCAAAGTGGTCCATGACCATCGGCACGTCTTTGATCGAGCGCAGGAGGGCGGAATTCTCCAACAGGTCTTCGCCGTTGACGTGGAGCCGCGCGTGCCAACCCAGCTCGCGCAGGCGCGCCATGTTGCGGCGCACCTCCGCCTCGCGCTGTTCCATGGCGAAGAAACGGACAAAGTTAAAGCGCGCGCCGCGCACGCCGGCGGCATGCAGCCGCGCCGCTTCGCTCTCAGAAACTCTATCGTCGAGAATGCCAATGGCGCGGTAGTGCGCCGGATCGTTTAGCGCTTCGAGCTCGTGCAGTAACGATCGATGGTCGCTGCCATAGATTGCGCTGTGCACGATCACACCGCGCTCGAAGCCGATCGCTTTGTGCATGCGCCGCGCTTCGGCGAATGTCGCGCTCTCGATCGGCGGATAGGGCGCATTGGCGCGCGGTGAAAATTTCACCGGATCGGCATAGATGTGAAACTGGCAATCGCAGCTTTCCGCGGGCGGCGCCGGCACCGGCATGCGCGGATTGCGATGCCATTCGTAGATTTTTTCTCCTGCGGCTGTGCGGGTAGCCATCGGCATTCTCCCATTGCGGCGTGAATTGAACGCGAGCGCGTCATCGAGATTCTTCTATACACGAACGGGCGGGAAAATGCGCAGCGGCGCGGCTACCACCTCTCAAGCCCGCGCCGTGTCGAAGAACGTTGCGTTAGGCTGCTCTATGGTATTTCGACCGGGGCAAGATATTCGATGCGCACAAAGCCTGGCGCATTGCCGTTGAGCGTCACTCTTGCCCAGGAATTCTTTACGTCGAGCACCGCTACGACCGCCCCTTCGGCAAGCGTCTCCACGGTGGGCGCGGCGTATTTCGCCGCTTGCCTAACCGCGATGGGCCGCCGGGCGCGGTAAAAGTGAGTGCTGATTCGAGTGGCAGCGCCACCAATGAGTTTTTTGTTTTCGGCGACTTCCTGAGACTCCTGCCGCACGGCTAGCGGAGCCGTTTTCGCAACCGGCTCAGGGTGGCGCGGCGCTTTTGCGGCTTTTTTCAATTCTTTGACAGGCGCCTTTACTGCAGGTGGTAAAGTCTTAAGCGCAGCCGTTTCCGCAGACTCGCGGAGCGCCGAACTGCCTTGGTCCTCTGCCTTCGGCGCGTTGCCAGCCGGCGCGGCCGCGCTGACTGACGGCTGGGCCGGCAGTAGGCTCGCCGCCGGCGCGACCGGCGGTTTGGTAACAGAGGAGACAGCGACAACGTTCGCCCGTACTTGCTGATTGCTCATGTCGCCGCTTCTTAGAAGTCCAACCGTCACAGTAACCACTGCCAACAGGCTCACAGCGGAAACTGCCGTCAGCGGCAGCGGCCCGTGCCGCAAACGCTGACTCAGACCGCGTGGCTCACTGGATAAACGGATGCGCTGAGCGGTACTCGCTCGTGCTTGCTGCTTCTGGATCGTGCGAATCGCTCGCAACCGCTGCATCTGCAAAACTATGCAGTCCTTGATGCCCCCCATCCACAGCATCGCCCGGCGAGGACGCCACTGGATGGCGTTACGGTAGAGCGCATCCCAGCCAATATGTCGCGGTTGGACCAAGGCTGAGCAAAAGGAGAGAACTTTGCGTTTCGATGATCGCAGCGATGGGAGCTCAGCTAGCTGACGGCGCAGGACCACAATCCGCGCCACCAGCAAGCGGCACAAATAGGCGTCGCGATCCTGCGGATTTTTGGCAATCGCTTCATTGAGCAACTTCAGGCTCTCGTCGTAGCGCTGCTGTGTAACGAGTAGTTCGAGTTGAGTGAACTGAGCCGCATCGCGTAGCAAACCATCCATGTTGTGACCCTCCACAAAGCTGTTGAGCCGTGCCTGGCCTTATGGGCCCGACATCCCTGCCAAATCTTGGCACAAAGGGGCCGCCCTAAATCCGGGCTTAACCCAATAGCAGAGGTGGAAGCCGGAAGTCAAACAGGAATAAAACTATTTTATGGCTGTTAGATCGGAGATCGAGCCGTCATTTGGCACCCAGATTAGCGCCATTGGCTGCCTTACCGATGGCTGGGCTCCTCGGCTGCAAGCGGAAGTCTCCTGCGGCAGGGTTGACAAAGAGGGGGTCCTCATTTGAGCAGGTTTCCTGATGTGAGTGGGGGTTTAGAACCATGTTCATTGTAGATTTCCGATCCGGCCGGTTTGCTGCGGATGAGATTGTTTCTAACGACATTCGGTGTCGCCCCTGTAGATTGGTTGTAAATACCGTAGCGAAATCCATCAACAATATTGCTTTCGTGCACGGAATCGCCGGAGCTAGATTGCAAAAAGATTCCGTAACTATTGACGCCTGTTTTCGTGAAGTCGTTGCGCGGGCCAGCCACGATAGTGTTATTGCGGATAGAGTGACCTTTGCCTCGGACATTATGGATTTGATAAGCCCCATTGTTAGAAAAAACATTGTTCTCGATTGTCCAGTTATCACCCCCGCTGATGTAAATCCCTTGCACGGCGTTATCGTGAATGTACGAATTGCGCACGACGATGTTGTTACCGTCCGGGCTCAACCCCGTACCCGCATGGTTGTATGACTCAGAGTCAATGAATCGGGCGCCACCGGCGTGCAAGTACCAACCATGCCAGAAGCGCGCATGGCCATTTTTGCGCGCCAACACGCCATTCACCTTGTTGGTGTCGAAGGGCACGCCGCAGCTGTGAATCTTGGTTCTAATAAACTGAAGATCGAAGTCTCGATTGCTCTTTTTGGCCCACTGTGTGATGCAGCTGCCGATGCCGTAGCGAATTTCCAAATTTTGGAACCGAATATGATCAGCGAAATCGCTCAGCCCCACTGGGTTGGGCACAATACCCTTAGCATCGAGGTCAATACCGTCAATGATTAGAAAACGCACCGGCACCCGAATGTTGTAGAAATCTAACACATAGTGGGGGACGAACCCTTTCGGCGCCTGCCAAAATAAGCCGCCCGCCGGTTGATTGTTGCCGCTGCCTTGCCAACACGAATGAGGGAAATCCTTGACCAACCCATAGCTCGCAAACCTGGCGCACTCCTCATACGTCGATAGGTGCACGGAGTTACGGACTTCTTCTTCGCTATGAGGGTGGCCCGGCGGCAGGTAGCGGCGAAACACCGGCCTCTCACCCGGATAGGCTTTAATCGTCACCGGATTATCCCACGAGGTGCCGGATGGAATAATAGATGCGCCACCGTGCGAGAGACCGCCAGAAAGCCCCAGGCCAGTGTCGTACTCACCGGCGCGCACGATCAAGGTTTCTCCCGGCCTGAGCCGAGGAACGGCTCTTTGCAGCGTTTTGAATGGCTGTGTCAGGGTGCCGGGGTTGTTGTCACTCCCGTTGGGGGCGACATAGTAAGATCCGCCCGGCGCGGCCATGGGTTGCGAGGGCAAAGGCTGAGCACCGACTGAGCCGCCGCTTTTGCTTTGCAACGTGGCACAGGCCAACAGCGCGAACAACATCAAGACCATCATTATCGCAACTGAAACGGGAAACTTTTGCATGGGGTTTACCTACTGGCGCACCCAAACTTCGCCGGGGCGCAGCCCCATTTCGCGAATCCTGTGCGGCAGGTCGAACGGTTTCTCGATATCAAAGCCCTGGGGGAAATCGCGGCTGCGGGTGTGGTTGGCCAAAAGCTCTAGGACCAGAGATCTCGGCAGGTTAAAGCCGTTGACTTCGGCCGACTGCAGCCGAAACTGACCGCGGCCATTTTGGCCGACGACGTCACCGCGCACCAGCACCGGAACTTTGCCGGAAAGAAAATTTAGCGGTCCGCTGTTACGCTTACGGTTGCGCTTGAACTCATCGACGTCGACCAGCACCCGCGCAACCAGGCGCGACTCGCTGACGATTGTGACCTGCGGCTCACCGATGGCCTGGGGAGCGTTTTCCTTGAGGTAGCGCGCCACTAGCAGATTCACTTCATCTTCGGCAAAGGCAAGATTTTTCGGCGGCACCGGCGTGCGCCCGCCATTTTCCGCCAATTCGTCGAGCTTTTCTTGCAGCCGCGTGGCCGGGTCTTTGGGCAGTTGCACCGGCGGTGTGGTAGTCGTGCAGCCCCACAAAAGAACCGCGCACAGGAGCGCCAACACGCTGGCGCTGCCGCCGTTTCTTTTTGCCCAATGGTGAGTTGGTTGCATGGTCGGGTGAATTACGCTTTGGTTAATATAGAAATTCGTTTCATAGTGAGCAAGGAGGCGCGCTTTTAATGATTATTAGCTCGGGAGTCGACTTGATCGAAGTGGCGCGCATTCAGCAGGCACTCGACGACCAACGTATCGGCAGGCGCTTTCGCCAGCGCGTCTACACCGAGGCGGAAATCGCCTATTGCGAAAGCAAAAACCGCGGCAAATACGAAAGCTACGCCGGCCGCTTCGCCGCCAAGGAAGCGGTCATGAAAGCGCTCGGCCGCGGCTGGGGCTCGAAAGTCGCGTGGAATGAGATCGAAGTGGCGCGCGCCCGCAGCGGCAAACCATCGATCGTCCTGCATCACAAGACCGCCGAGTGGGCCGCTCACCTGGGCGTGCGCAGTTGGGTGCTGTCGATTACCCACACCAAGGATCACGGCCTAGCCTACGTCATCGCACAGGATGTGGAGTAGTCGTCGAAATAATAATTCGAGAAGGGGGCATTCTATTCTCTATCTTCAATCATCTTTGTCTGAACCTTCGCCGGCAGCAGAAAAATCGCCGCCAACGCCCAAATGCCAAACACCAAGCCCGCCAGGGTCCAGAGAACTTTCGAGCGGCCGGATTGACTGGCCACCACCAGGCAAAGAGTCGCGTCGAGCACATGCACCATCGCTCCGGTGCGCAGCAATGTGACGGCATCCATGTCGGGTTTGATGAAGAGCAAACCGGAGAGATAACCGAAGAGATGATAGAAATCCACGAGTCGCCCTTGACGCTTCCTTTGGTGAGCTAATATACTCGCTCTTCGCGAAAATAGGAACGACGTTATGGCGGTAAAAACCATCGAGTGGAAAAACGATCGGGTCATCATGATCGATCAGCGTTTACTGCCACAACGCGAGGTCTACCGGGTTTGCCGCAATTATTTAGAGGTTGCCGACGCGATCCGTTCCATGGTCATCCGCGGTGCGCCGGCCATCGGCGTGGCGGCGGCCATGGGCACCGCGCTCGGAGCCATGGCGGCCAAAGAGAAAAACTTCGATTGCGACTTCGAAAACATCGTCACCGCCCTGGCCCAGACTCGGCCCACTGCGGTCAATCTGTTTTGGGCGCTCGAGCGCATGCGCAAGGTTTATAATGAAAATCGCCGGCGCGGCGTGGCCTTTGTCAAAAAGGCCCTCAAAGCCGAAGCGCAAAAGGTGTATAAGGAAGATATTGAAGCCAACAAACGGCTTGGCCAATACGGCGCGCAGCTTTTGGGCAATGCCAAACAGCTCATGACCCATTGCAATGCTGGCGCCTTGGCCACCGCAGGATATGGCACCGCCCTCGGGGTCATGCGCGCTTTCAAAGAGCGCGGCAAAGAGTTCGAAGTTTGGGTCAACGAGACGCGGCCGTTTCTCCAAGGCGCGCGATTGACCGCGTGGGAGCTGCAGAAAGAGAAAATTCCCGCGACGTTGGTGACCGACAACATGGCCGGCTATCTGATGCAGCAAGGCAAAGTAGACGCCGTGGTCGTTGGCTGCGACCGCGTTGCCGCCAATGGCGATGTCGCCAATAAGATCGGCACGTATACCGTGGCCGTGCTCGCCAAACGCCATGGTATTCCTTTTTATGTGGCGGGGCCGACCTCATCGATCGATATCGATTGCCCGACCGGAAAAGATATCCCGATCGAGCAGCGCGACCCGAAAGAGGTCTCGCATATTTTCGGCAAGGAGTTGGCGCCCAAGGGGATGAAAATATTCAATCCCGCTTTTGACGTGACCGCGCAGGAGCTCATCTCTGCGATCATTACGGAAAAAGGCGTGATCCAACCGCCGTACCGGCAGAATATTCGCAGCCATGTCAGCCACTGAACACGTCATCGAAAAACACGACGAGCTGGAAGCCTACTTCCACAACGCCGGCAAGACCAAAGATCGCTGGCGCGTCGGCACCGAGTACGAAAAAGTCGGCATCGACCGGCACACCGGCCAGGCGATCCCCTACTTTGGCAAGCGCGGCGTCGATCGCATCCTGCGTGAGCTGATCGACCGTTTTCGCTGGGAGCCGGAAGAACAAGACGGCAACATCATTGCTCTGTCGCGCGACAGAGCGCAGATCACCCTAGAACCCGGCGGCCAGATCGAGCTGAGCGGCGAGCCCTGCGAAACCATCCACTGCACCAACGCCGAATTCACCCAGCACATCCGCGAGTTGATCGAAGTCTGCAAGCCGATGGACATCGTTTTTCTCGGCCTGGGCATGCAGCCTTTCAGCAAGCTCGACCAGATCGAATGGGTACCGAAAAAGCGCTATCGCATCATGGGCCCCTACATGCCGACGGTGGGCAAGCTCGGCCAGCGCATGATGAAGCAGACCGCCACCGTGCAAGCCAACATCGATTTTCTCGACGAGAAAGACGCGATCATGAAATTTCGCACCGGCATGGGCTTGGCGCCGGTCTTGATCGCCATGTTCGCCAACTCGCCGATTTGCGCCGGCGAGTTAAACGGCTACCGCAGCTTCCGCGAGCACATCTGGACCGACACCGACAAGAGTCGGCAGGGCTTATTGAAATTCGCCTTCGAAGCCGACGCCTCGTTTGCTCATTACGTCGAATACGCCCTCGACGTGCCGATGTATTTCATCATCCGCAACCACGACTACATTAACATGACCGGCCGGACGTTCCGCCAATACATGCAATATGGCCACAACGGCCAGCGCGCCACGCTGGAAGATTGGTCCGATCATTTGACCACACTGTTTCCAGAAACCCGCATCAAGCGCTACATCGAAATCCGCTCCGTCGACAGCCAACCGCCCGAGTTGATGCCGGCCCTGTCGGCGCTGATCAAAGGGGCGTTTTACGATTCTGATTGCCTGCAAGCGGCATGGGATCTGGTGAAGGGCTGGAGTTGGGACGAACGCAACGAAGTCTATCTCGACTCGCACGTCAACGCGCTGGCCACCAGATTTCGTCGCTACTCGCTACTGGACTTGGCCAAAGAGCTGACCGAAATCGCCTGGACCGGCCTATCGCGCCAGAACGCCGTCAACGACCTCGGCGACAACGAGACCATCTATCTCCGCCCCCTGAAAGACTTAATCGACAAAGGCAAATGCCCCGCAGACCTGTTGATCGAAAAATGGGAGGGCGAGCTAAAGCAAGACGTCCGCAAGCTGATCGCCTACAGCGCTTATAAGCTGCCGTAGATTTCATCGACAATTCGTTGGTGATCAAGCTGCGCCAGACAGAGATCCAACTCCGTGCCCCCAACTCCGGTGAATTCTTTTAGATATCTTTCCTTGAGATGCATCACGCGTGTGTAGCTCCGCTCGATCTGGGCGCGCAGTTGGGCGTCGTTCTCGGCAGCGTCCGCGAGATATTCGAAGCAGCGCACCGGTTTTTCTAGACCGTCGCAGTAGAGCAAGACATCGACGCCGGCGTTGACACACAGCGCCGCCGATTGCTCGACGCCGTAGTGATCGGCGATCGCCTTCATCTCCAGGGCGTCACTGAAGACCACGCCTTCGTAGCCCAGCTGGTGGCGCAATAGGCCGGTGATGATTTTTTCTGACAGCGTCGCGGGGAATTGTCGATCAAGGGCTTGGTAGACCACGTGGGCGGTCATCAGCGCTTCGATATGAGTCTTACAAGCGTGCGCGAATGGCGCGAGCTCGATTTGCTTCAGCTCTTCCAAAGGCCGCGCCACCACCGGCAAATCGCGGTGCGAGTCTTTGTCGGTATCGCCGTGGCCGGGAAAGTGTTTGCCAACGGGGATGATGCCGCCGCTACGCAGCCCGGCGATCCACCGTTCGCTGTAGCGAATCACGTCCGCTGGGTTATTCGCGAAGGCGCGCTCGCCGATGACCGGATTGTTGGGGTTGGAATTGACATCGAGCACCGGCGCAAAATTCATATTGATGCCGGCAAGCACGAGCTCATCGGCGGTGGCGCGCCCAGCGCTAAAGGCCAGTTCCGGTTTGCCGGTGCGGCCCAATTTTTCCGGTGCTGGAAAGTGGGTAAATGGCTCGGGCAATCGATGGGCGCTGCCGCCCTCCTGATCGGCGGCGATAAACGGCGGCGCTAAGGCGCCGCTTTCCCAGAGCGAGCGGCACAACTCGACGACGCGGGCAGCGTCTCGACAGTTGTTTTTGAAAAGCACCACACCGCCGAAGCCGTACTCTTCAATCGTCAACCGTTCGTCGGCGCTGAGATCTTCACCGCGCAGCCCGATCATGAATAACTGGCCCAGTTTTTCTTGCAGCGCAATCATCGGATGCGAGGATAGCGCGTCCATCAAGCGGCTTCAAAGATTACGCTCGGCGACCGGCTCTTCCTTTCTGTAGACCGCGATGCGCACAATCCGCGGCTTTGTCAACCTGAGCGCCAGCAAAGGATCTGCTTTTCCGTGCGGTCATACGGGCAGACCCTCCGCCTTCAGAACGCCAATTACCACATAAATTTAGTAGAACGTGGGCGGCTTGACGAATAAGTAAGTAAATGCTAACTAATAACCATGAAACGCAGCCCGAGATTACACTCAGATGAACGCCGGCAGGCGATCGTTGGCGCGGTACGCACACTGTTTGCCGAAAAGGGATTTGACGGGACCAAGACGCGCGAGCTGGCCAAAGCGGCCGGGGTTTCCGAGGCGCTGATTTACAAACATTTTCCCAGCAAAGAATCGCTCTATGCGGCGATGCTCGAAGCGTCGGCGAAGGGGCCGCTGTTTGCTGAGTTCAACCGGATTTTGGCGCTCGATCCGTCAGTGGCAACGCTGGCGGTGATGGTGCACTTTACGATCTCCTATTACGCCCACAACCATCAACCCGAAAAGGCCGCCACCAATGCACTGATGGTGCGCAGTCTTCTCGCCGACGGCGGCTACGCGCGCCTGACGTATCAAAAATATGCGGATGCTTGGACGCGCAAATTTGAAGCCTGTATCAAGCAGGCCGTCAAAGCCAATGCGCTGCAAACCAACGATCGGCGCGGCGATCTGTCCATGTGGTTCGTCCAGCACATTGGTTTTTCGCTGATGCTGCACCGCCACCCGGCGGTGCCGGCGATTCAGTACAAAGCCAGCGAGGAGACTTTAGTGGAGCAGGCGACGCTGTTCGCGTTGCGCGGACTGGGGCTCAAAGAGGAAGTCATCGAACGGCACTATAACCCCAAAGTGATGGCCTTACTCGCCGGCTGATTTGGCTTGGTAAGTAAATGGCCACTTGTAGTGGAGGAGGAATTTATGTTCGAGAGCAAAAAAACTAACAACCATCAGGAATCCAGCAGCGGCGCCGAGGAGCGGATCGGCGCGTTGTTTCAGCCCGACACTCTGGCCAACCATCAATTTACCGACACCTACCGCCGCCAGCTGCCTTTGGAGCCGGAACAACGCCTGGTGATCGCGGTTTTGGAAGACGGCATCAACACGTTTCAAGACAATTGCGGTGCACAACATCCGCGCAAGCGGCGGCTCTTTGAAGAAGCCGAAGCTTGGATTTTTGCCGATGAGCAAGATTGGATTTTTTCGTTCAGCTCGGTTTGTGCGCTGCTCGATCTCAACCCGGACTATCTGCGCCGGGGATTGCGCCAATGGCAAGCACAGGGCGGCTGCGGCACGAAAAGAAAAACCGAGAGCTCGGGCTCGGCGCCACGGCGCCGGGCGGCTTAGCAAGACTAGGGTTCAGGTTCAACGCTCATAGGTCGCGAGGTATTTTCTTTAAAGCCAAGCACCTTACTGACGGCGTTGCGCGACGTCGAAACCGCGCTGGTGAATTATGCCAACGAACAGAACCGCAACGCAGCGCTCATCGACGCAGTAGCCGCCAACCGGCGCGCCTTCACGCTGGCCAACGAACTTTATCTGCGCGGCTTGAACAGCTTCTTAAACGTCCTCGACGCGCAGCGCTCGCTTTTCACTGCGGAGAACGATCTCACCCAAAGCGATGCGGCCATGGCGAACAATTTGGTCGCGCTTTACAAAGCTTTGGGCGGCGGTTGGACTCCGTAGCGGCCCAGAGCCACGTTGCAGCCTGCTATCGTCGCTTGCCGTCGCGTCGCGCCAGGAAGAAGTGCATGATCAACGTCAAGAGGACTAGCATGACCAAATAAAAGAGTTCAGTTTCATTTGCCATAAATCACCTCCGCCGATCGGTCTATAAAGAATCAGCAGCAATGGCCATGCCACAGCCGCGGTGCCGCCGCAGCAAGAATACCTTGATCTTGTCACAGCTTTGTGCTCGGTAGGGACCGCCAAACCACAAAAACATTCGCAAAGCCGCGACTCAATTCGTAAGCTTAGGAAAAAGCGTAGCGCGCCTGAGCGCTGGCCTTCTATTTGCGGTGTTGGAAAATCGAAGACGTATACGCGGCGATTCACGCGACTTTTTTGCAACCATGCGAATTTTCCCGAGAGTATTTTCATCTATGCGAAATGTGAGAGGTCCACACCAATGCCGGGAACCATACTAGTTGTCGAAGACGAAGAGCTAGCTCGCGAGAGCCTTTGCGAATTGTTGCGCGGCGATGGCTACGAAGTCTTCGACGCCGGCAACGGCAACCAAGCCAAAGAGATCATCCAGCAGCAGGATCTCGACTTGGTGCTTACCGATTTGATGATCCCTGGACCGGACGGCCTGGCGCTGCTTGAATACACGCGGGAAATCTCGCCGCAAACCCTGGTGATGTTGATGACCGCCCATGCTTCCGTGGAGACCGCCGTACAGGCGATCCGCAAGGGCGCGCAGGACTATCTCCTCAAGCCGCTGATCTTCGAAGATGTCGCCCGCAAGATCGAAAATCTTATGTCGCACCGCAAGCTCGCCTGGGAGAATCAACTACTCAAGCGCGAAGTCGACGGCCACTTCAACCCTGAACGGCCCCTCGGCCGGAGCCCGGCAATGCAGGAAATTGTCGCCATGATCAGAAAAGTCGCGCCGACGCCGACCACCGTATTGATCAGCGGCGAAAGCGGCGTCGGCAAGGAAGTCGTCGCACGGCTGATTCACGCCCAAAGCCCTTCGAAAGATAACGTATTCTTGCCGGTCAATTGCAGCGCGATTCCGGAAAACCTTCTGGAGAGCCAACTTTTCGGCCATGTCAAAGGCTCTTTCACCGGCGCGGTCAACTCCCAGGAGGGCCTGTTCCAGCGCGCCCGAGGTGGCACCATCTTCTTGGACGAGATTGGTGAGATGCCGCTGAGCCTGCAGCCCAAACTGCTGCGCGTGTTGGAGGAAAAAACCGTCCTGCCGGTGGGCTCGACGACGCCGGTGCGGGTCAACGTGCGTATCTTGGCCGCCTCCAATCGCGACCTGAAGGCCGAGGTCGAGGCTGGCCGCTTTCGCGAAGACCTGTACTATCGTTTGAACGTTTTTGAGATCACCATACCGCCGCTGCGCAAGCGGCTCGAGGATTTGCCCAGTCTGGTCGAGCATCTGATTCGGCGCCACAACATCGAGATGAAAACCAACTACAAAGGCGTCGACAGCGCGACCATGCGCGTGCTCATGTCGCTGCCCTGGAAGGGCAATATCCGCGAACTCGACAACGTGCTCGAACGGGCGATGATCCTCGGCAACGGTGAATGGATCTCGCCTGCCGATCTGCCCGGGCAACAAGCCGACGACGACGGCCCGTACGGCATGGAGGACAATCTCACCAAAGCGGTAGAGCTCTACGAAAAGAGCCACATCGAGCGTACCCTGGGCAAGACCGCCGGCGATAAGATCCGCGCCGCCGAACTTCTCGGCCTCAGCCTATCGACGCTCTATCGCAAGATTGAAAAACTCGGGGTGCAGGAGTAGCGGAGGGGAAAAAACCACAAAACACACGAAAGGAGGAGCGGGTTTAAAACCCGCCCCTCGAAATTCTTTTTTGCGCCTTTTGCGTTTTTTGCGGCTATGCTTTTCTCTGGTTGCGGCTACGCCCCACGCTGTGGGTTTCGTGGTTTCTTCTTCTTGACTAATTAAGATCGACTACTGCCACCGCCGTGCGGCGGCGGCGCGGGTTGCGCAAGATCTGCAGCGACTTTTGCTCGATCTGGCGAATGCGCTCGCGCGTGACCGCGAACATATTGCCCAACTCCTCAAGCGTGTAATCGCGCTTTTCTTGAATGCCGAAGCGTTTGCGCAGGACGGCCTCCTGGCGCGGCGTCAACACCGCCAGCGCTTTGCGCACTTCCATGCACAGATTGGACTCGGCGGCTTGCTGCTCCGGTTGCGCGTGGATGCGGTCCTCGACAAAGTCTTCCAACTCATCGCCGTCTTCCCACACCGGCGTTTGCAACGACACCGGCTCGACCTGGGTCTGGGTCATTTTGAGCAGCTCTTCGACCGATACCCGCATCTCTTTGGCGAGTTCCTCGGGGCGCGGGTCACGGCCCAGCTGCTTCTGTAAATACTGTGCGCTGTGCAGAACCTTGTTACGGGTCTCGACCCGATGCACCGGCACACGGATGGTGCGACCGGTGTCGATCAAGCCGCGGGTGATCCCCTGGCGGATCCACCAACTCGCGTAGGTGGAGAAACGAAAGCCGAGGCGGTAGTCAAATTTCTCCACGGCACGCATCAATCCCAGGTTGCCCTCTTGAATCAGGTCCAAAAACGCCAAGCCGCGATTCATGTAGCGCTTGGCAATGCTCACCACCAGCCGCAGGTTGGCCTCGGTGAACTCTTTTTTCGCGACTCGCACCACGGCCTCGCCACGCTCGATCGCTTTGACCACCTGGTCCAGCTCCTGAACCGAAATGCCGCACGATTCTTCGATGGCAGCAGTCTCACGCGCGATCGCTTCGCGCCCCGCGCGTGTGGCCGTGCTCCTCTGCGCCTGCAAGCGCACCACCCTCTCGGCCAGCCCCTTCACGCGGCTCACCAGCCTATCGTGCTGTTCGCCGGCAAGTCGGAGCGAGCGAATCGCTTCATAAGTCGACGCCGTGGCCTTGCTTGCGCTTCGTTCCAGCAGCTGCCGACGGGGCTGCGACACCCGCGCCTTGTGCAACTCCCGGCGAATCTCCTGGCGTTGCATTTCGAACCGGCGCAGCTTCGCAATCAGTTTGAGAAAAGGCTTGGGGTCGACCAGACTGACGCCTTCCTCCTCACCCTCCTCTGACCGTTCGAGAATGGCGCGTAGTTCGAGACTGCCATCGGCCACCGCTTCTCCCAGTGCCAGGACATGGCGCACCGCCATTGGCACGGAATAAAGCGCCTGGAAGATTTCGATTTGACCGCTCTCGATCGCCATTGCCAGCTCGATCTCGCGCTCGCGACTGAGCAAAGGCACCGCGCCGATGTCCTGCAAGTATTGTTGGATCAGGCTCAGCTCGCCGCTGACAGAGGTCTTTTCGCTGGACTCTTCATCGCCCTCTTCAGCCGCCGCTTCGCCCTCGGCCACCGCTTCGGCGACGTTCTCGTCGAACTCATCGTTGGCCGGAAATTCTTCCCTGGATCTGATAGTTTCCATAGCTTTTCACCCGACCTGATTGCCATTCAGCAAAATACGCGCCGTTGCGGCTACAACGACTTCCCCAATCTTACTCTACGATATTTGCGGCCAGTTGGATTCCTTCATTCTTTAGACGTGGCAACCAACCTGCCAGTTTCCCAGAAACCTTAACTAGTCTTAGACGCTGACCCTGGCCGTTTGTTCGCGGCCGGTAGATTTTTTATGCAACTTCGGAAGGTTCGAGCCGTTGGAGAATAAAATAGTCATTAAAAATAAGCATCTCGCTGCGGCGCGTCAAGGGGGTTAGCAGAAATGAGGATTTCGTAGATTCGACGACAACGCACGACGCGTTTCGCGGCCCTGCGAACACGCAAACAGCGGAGTTTGAGCCAAATCGCTGAAATTGCCCGGTTGCGTAGGTTTCAGGCAGACGGCATAGGCTTTGCCGCATAAACAGGCAGCACAAACAACCTTTCGGCAGACCAGGTCACCAACGGCCGCTGATCTCATTTCGCCTCGCGTCGCCCTGTAGTTCGCTCGCCAAGTGGTGTAGAACTAGCAGGCTGCGGGAAACGCTTCGGGACCTTTCGACTGAGCTCAGGCCAGGCTTGTCCAAGCATTCTTACGAGTCTTTTAACAACCGCGGATGACCACTAAACATCGGAGTGTTGCAATGAATCTTTGGGCTCTCCACCGGTATACTTTATGTGCCGCCATCGGCTTTTGCCCGCTCCTCGACACCGTGGCTGCCGCCGACAAGATCAACGCCAGTTACGGCGCCATCTCCGGCTCAATGGCGCCCATCTGGGTGGCCAAAGAAGGGCGGCTGTTCGATAAATCAACGAGTTGGAAGCCGGCGGCTTTTTCGATGAGATGAACAAAATCCACGGCAAATAACACGTTAAGAAATACGGAGGAGTCTGTGAAATCTGTAAAACGCTACTTGCTCAGCGCAGTTTTTCTCTTTTGGTCTCTGAACGGGCTCGCAGGAGCCGCCGACACCGACCCCCGCGCGGAGGATCGCAAGCAACTGCTACACCTGATGCACGAAGTCGAAGCCGCGATCAACGAGCAAAACATCGACCGCATGCTGACCCAGTTTGCCGACAACGCAACCGTCACCTGGCTCAACGCCGAAGTGTCGCGCGGCAAAGGCGAGATCAAAGCCTATTACCAACGCATGGTCGGCGCCGAAGGTACCATTCTCAAAAAGTATCTGACCAAAGCCTCCCTCGGCGCGCCGGCGAGATTTTACGGCGACATCGCGGTCGCCGACGGCAGCACCGCCGACGAATTCTTTCCCTGGAAGCGCGACGTGTTTAAATTTGACTCGCGCTGGTCCGGCACCATGGCGAAGATAGATGGCCAATGGAAGCTGGTCGCGCTGCACCTATCGACCAACGTATTCACCAATCCGCTAATTGCGGAGTACGAGCAGATGCTGCGCTACGTCGGCATCGGCGCCTTCCTCGCCGGCCTGCTGTTGACCTATTTGCTCATGCGCTTTCTGCGCCGTGGAGCCCGATAAAGACTCTCACCACGAAGACGCGAAGTTCACGAAGGTAAGCCGCAAAGGGCGCGATGAATCGCGCCCCTACATCCGGATTCTTTTTTGCGTCCTTTGCGTTCTTTGCGGTTAAATTCTCCCAGTTCCGAATCCGGGCGCGCAGCGCCTTTTGTGTTTCTTTGTGCTCTTTGTACTCTTTTTGGTTCAACTCTCTTATCCGCGGTCGGTTGCGGCTTCCCGCGCTGGGTCTTCGTGGCGAATCATTTCTTACCCATCACGCAAGCTTCACCGCCTCGGCAATCGCGCTCACGTGGGCCGGCGACCAGGTGACGCCGCGGCGCAATTCGGCCAGCTGACTCAAGGCTGCGTCCGCGCTGGCAGCGCGTCTGGAACAGACCAGCCACGCCGCGACCACGGTCGCGCTGCGCGACAGGCCGAGCGCGCAATGCACGTACACCGGTCCGGTATGCGCATGTTTTTCGATGAACTCCACCGCGGCGCGCAGCGCCGACGGCTCCGGCGTGGTCAAATCGAGGATCGGCACGTTTTGATAACTTTGCGCCCGGCCTTTCCTTGTCGCAGAGAATTCGGCCGTCAGGTCCAAGACCGCCCCTGGCGAGCAGCCGCTGAGATCATCGGCGCGCGGCCAGCGACCGAAGAAAACTCCGGGGACGACGGCATGCATCGCCGGCAGCGATCGCGTGTACATGCGGTAGGAGATCCACGCACCGACTAAATAGGGCGCAAGCAGGATGCGCGCCGGCCAACTTTGCTGCCCGGCGTTTTTCTGAAAAACTGCCACGCCAAGGCCGAAATAGGCCAGGGCAACGAGCAACAGCGCGATGGCCGGCCACAGCAGCCACCAGCCCCAGCCGCCCACGAGAACCGCGCCAAACGCGCAGGCCAACGAACCGCCGAGATAACGGCAGCCCAGCCGCCGCCGCTGCGGATCGTAACTAAGTTGACATTTATCCCAGCGCCGCGGCGCCTGCGGCAGCACATAGAGGCAAACCGCCCCCACCAGCAGGCCGGTCCAGATATCGATAAAATGATGCTGCTGGACGAGCAACACCGACGCACCGATCACCACGCACCAACCGTGCAGCAACCAGCGCCAGCCGCCGACCGTATGGCGCGCGAAGCAGGCCCAAAGCACGATTAGCAGACTCATATGCAGCGACGGCGCTTGGTTGTACCACTCGCCGATGCTGAACAAGGCGCTGAAAAAAAAGCCGTAGAAGCTGTCGACCACCGGACGCTCGAAGGCATATCGCAAGGGAAAAAGAATGAAACCCGCGGCCGAGATCAAGATCGCCGCGATGATCCGCCAGGCGTGAATGTTGAGCTCGCGCCGATCGCGGCACAAAAACACCGAAACAGCGTAGAGAATATCGATGGTGAAATAGGGCACGATGGCCGCCGGCACGAACGGAATCCATTTCTCCCACTCGTAGAAATAGGCCGGCACCGAAGGCAGACTCGCCGCGTACCAGTCGCAGAAACCGTAGACGACGAAAAAGAATGGCCCCAAGAAAAGCAACCAAAGCGCCGCCGCCTTGGTTGGCCGGGGCTCAACGCTGGGCGCGGCCATCACGGGCTGCCCTTGCGCGCCACGGACACTGAAAACATGCCCCACTGATCGATGAATTGCTCGGCCTTGACGAAACCGACGGCTTCGACCAGTTGGTCCATCTCCAGTTGCGTGCGCCGGCGCATGATCCACCGCGCGCCGCCGCGATGGCTGGTGAGCGTGCGCGCGATTAATTCAAGCTGTGGATGCCACGGTTGATTGGTGTAGATAAGAAAACCGCCCGGTTCCATCGCCTCGGCGATGCCCGCCAAAGAATTCTGCACCGGCGGGTTATCAGGGAACAACTCGTACAACCCGGAAACGATGACAAGGGTCGGCCGCGGCGTGACCCGCGCTAGAGACGCGCGATCGAAGGCGTCCGCCACTTCAAAGCGCACGCGGTTGGCAAAGCCGTTGTGCGCGGCGAGCTTGCGCCCCTGCTCGACATTGGCCGGGTCAAAATCGCGCAGCAGCGCTTCGTAACTCGCGCCATTGAACGACTGCAACACGTTCAACAGATAGCGCCCTTGCCCGGCGGCGACATCCAAAAATCTGAGCGGCGCGCCGGCCTGCTCGACCTTCTGAGCGGTCTCGCGAATCGCTCGCTCCAGATGCGCTTTGCGCTGGCGAATGCCGCGCCAGCCGGCGCTGTTCAAGTAAGAGCCATCGATCAGTCTGCCGATCGGCGTGTGACCGGAAACCTGATTTTTGTAGACGTAATCGAGGGCGGCACCGGAGTCGAAGCCGCTTTTCAGACTGCCGCGAATACCGTCGGAAAGCCTGCCCAGGGTACGCATCGACAGCCGTGTCGTCGCGAAGCCCAGCGCTTTCGCCGAGAGCGGCGCCAGCGGGCGCGTCAACAGATCGTATTCTTTTTTGGTATGACCCGATCGATCGGCAGCGCAGAGATCGGGCAGCATCAACGGCTTTGCGAATTGCCGTAGGATAAATTCCCGCGCTTTGCCGATGGCGAGATGACTGTCTTTTTCATTCAGCGTGTCGTGATAGAAGCCGGCAAACTCGTGTTTTTCTTTAACCGCGCTGCCGAGCCGTTGAAAAAACTCGCGCTGCGGCTCTTGGTGCACCACCCAATCGGCGCCGGAGATCAGCATTTGCGTCGGCGTGTAGATGGCCGCGGCGTCGGCGATTAGGCGTTGAGACGTATCGAAGAGATCGAGCAAGATATTGACGGCAATCGAGCGCGAGATCAGCGGGTCATTTTCATAGGATGCGATCTGCGCCGCGTCGTGTGTCAGAAACTTCGCCTTGACGTAGGATTTCACGAACGCGGGCTTCTTGATTCTTTGCAGCAAACGCAGCCCAGGGATCGCCAGCGGCACGTAAAGTTTCACTTTTAGCGCCGGCGCCGCCAGCACCATGCAGCGTATCTTCGGCGCAAAGTCGTGCACCCAGGCAGCGATCAGCACGCTGCCGACGCTTTGGGCAATGATGGCGATATCGTCTATCGAGATGCCGTGCGTGCAGGCGACATGCCGCACGAAACAGTCGGCGTCTTTTTCCAATACGCCGAAGTTCTCCGCGTAGCCGCGCAAGCCCGGCGAGCGGCCGTGACCGCGCGCATCCCAGGCAAACATGTGAAAGTCGGGTAGATCGAGCTTGTCGACCACATGCTGTAATCGCCCCGAGTGTTCGTGGCCGCGGTGGAACAGGAGAATCCCATTGCCACCGCCGCCGCCGCGCGCGGGCCAATGACGATAGAAGATCTTCTCGCCGTCGGAAGCCTCGAAAGAATTTTCTGTTGCGATGCGCGTCATAAGAGTCATGCGTTGGTTGTAGGATAGCGAGAACTCCCCCCACGCCGCAACGCCTGCGTACATGTTTGAAAACAGCTACACACTCATTGTACGGCTGCGCCTACAATTGCGCCGGCCTCGCTCTGCGGCGCCACGGCATTCCCCGAGAAGCGCCCATCCAATTCAAAGAATATCTGGCGAGAGATGACGTTCCTTGTACATCGTTCGCGGTCGTGAATCTTACATCACTCGGTCATACACCGTTGCGCATTTCGCTAGATCTTTTTTTCTGGTCTCACAATTGCGACCGGCGCACGCAGAGAATCGCAACGCAAACTTCCTTCGCCAGAATGTTCGCACCTCGTCGACCCGGATCCGTATTGCGCCGATCTCGAATGGCTAAGGCAAGCCGACTTTCTGCGCGCGCGGCTTCCTGAAGCAGTGGCGGACAGCCGCTGCTCGGGAGAAAGCTCGCCGGAAAATTCCGCTGAAACGAAAGGAACCCGTTCCATGAAATACCGTCGTCAATTGCGTTCGCCATCGCGAAGAAGATTTCTTAGCGCCCTCGGCACGGGCGCTGCGGGGCTTTGCTTGCCGAGCGTCTTGCGCGCCGACGAGCGCGCGGCCGCGAGCGCCGACGCTGGCCGGCGTTTCGTCCTGCGCGAAGACCGCTTTGGCCGCATGTTTCCGGAGCTGCCGCCGTTCGCTGCACCGAGCGACCGCCTGGCGGCGGCCTTGTTGGAGATCGGCAAGCCGGGCGGCATTCTCGACGCCAAGGACAACTTAGCGGCGGGCCCGGCGGCGCTGATCGTCGATCCGGCCTTGAATACCAACAACCCCAACAACGACCAACACACCGCCGGCGCCACGTTTGTTGGCCAATTCATCGATCATGACCTAACCTTCGACCTCACCTCACGCCTCGGCGTACCGACCGCGCCGGAGTCGACGCCCAACGTGCGCGACCCCGCCCTCGATTTAGATTCGGTTTACGGCGACGGACCGCGCGCCAATCCAGAACTCTACGAAGCGCCCGGACGAGGCCGCCATCCGACCAAGTTTAGAATCGAAAGCGGCGGCCTATTTGAAGACCTGCCGCGCTCGGGCAACACCGCGATCATCGCCGACCCGCGCAATGACGAGAATTTGATCGTCGCCGGGTTACAGGCGGCTTTTCTACTCTTTCACAACAAGGTCGTTGATCTGCTCGCCGGCCATAGCGTCGACCCCGCGGACAATCGCGGCGATCGCAACGATCCGGCGCTGCTCTTTCGGCGCGCGCGGCAGCTGACGACTTGGCATTATCAATGGATCGTGCTGCATGAAATCTTGCCGCAGTTCATCGGTCAGAGCAGGGTGGATGACATCCTGCGCAACCGCCGGAAATTTTTTCGGCCGCGCAGAACACAGATTCCCGTCGAGTTTCAAGGCGCGGCCTACCGTTTTGGCCACTCGATGGTCCGGCCTTCCTATCGCGCCAACTTCACTAGCCTGCCCGGCAATCAGCCCTTCTTTGGCATCATTTTCGACTCAGCGCAGATCAACAGACCCGATCCCGACGACCTGCGCGGCGGGTTTCGCGCGCCGCGTCGCTTCATCGGCTGGCCGACCTTCTTCGATTTTGGCGACGGCAACGTGCGGCCCAACAAACTGATCGATATTAAGCTCTCGACGCCGCTCTTCGACTTGCCACTGGCGGCCATTGCATCGGGCGATCCGCCGACGTCCCTACCACAACGCAACTTGCTGCGCCATGTGACATGGCTCATACCTTCCGGTCAGGCCATCGCCAAAGCGATGAACGTGCCGGCGCTCAGCGGCGACGACTTGGCCGAACTGAAAGATTTTGGCAACGATCTGCATCTGTCGACGCCGCTCTGGTACTACGTTCTTAAAGAAGCGCAGCTAGTCGAGCAAGGTCTGCGCCTAGGTCCGGTCGGCGGCCGCATCGTCGGCGAGGTCTTTATCGGTCTCTTGCAGCTTGATCGCGATTCTTTCTTGGCCGACGAGCCGCGTTGGCGGCCGACGCTGCCCACCCGCAGCGGCAAAGTTACCGGCGACTTCAAGATGGTCGACTTCCTCACCTTGGCCGGCGTCGCCGCGCTGCGTTCGTTTACGATTCTCTCTCCTTCTGGGAGGGGTTCGAGCTTCGCACCCCTCCCCTTCTACGATTTCTCCAATACTTTGAATCGGGTTTACACTTTCCCGGAACAGGGGAAGCGGGCATAATGGCCGCGCTTTCGAACTCTCGCTGTAAGGTGCAATTAATGGCATTGAAACTATCCATGACCTGCGGCCCCTACGACCGCGCCCGCGCGCTGATCGACGGCAAGGAATTCGACGCCGACCCGCGAGGTCCGCGATTTGCAGAGGCTTTTTAACGAATACTAGCGACCGATGATTGTTATCTCGTTGGTTTCATACTACATGTAGAGGACTTCATCAGAGCGAGCAGCATGCATCCACCTTAGGTTGAATCTGCCTTTTTTCTTCCACGCTTCTGCGCAAGGCTGACGCATGGTTTGACAACAGGAGTCGCTGCGACGTGTACCACATCCTACAGAACTTTTGGCTCGCCTACCTTTTCGACGCCGTGATCGGCGCCATGGCTGGATGGCTATTTTACAAATTGTTTTCGGAGTACGGCAAAGCCAGCAACAGCCCCAAACGTGCTCAGTGTTCCAACGAAGAAATACCGCAAGCTCAGACCACAACAGTGGCATTGCCGCTAACTTTGGCGGCGGAGCTCGAAAAATATCGCTCCGCCTATCAACAACTGTCGGACGAGCGCATCGCCCTCGACGAAGAGTGGCAGAAGCGCTACCGTCTTTACAAAGAGTTCTGCGACGATCGCATCGCCACACTGGAGGCCGAAGTAGAGCTGCTGCGCAGCAAGCCCACCGATGAAGAGCGGGCGCAGCTCTACGAGCAGCTCAATCGAGCGTCGGCCGACAAAGAGCATTGGCACGCCTTGTATCAAGAAAGCGAGAATCAACTCGCGGCTGTCGATCAAGAAGCCGCCGCGCTGCGCTCAAGAGTCACAGTCATCGATGCCCTGGAAAAAGACCGAGCTCAGCTAAAGTTGCAAATAACCGAGTGGGCGTCGTGCTACGCCGAGCAAGGCCGCGAGTTGGCCGAGTGTCATCGGCAGATCGAGAAACTTAGCGGTAACGCGCTGCCGCCGGAGCCGCAGATCGCCGCCGACTGGTCTTACCAATCGGACGAGACGATAAGGATGAAGCTCGCGGCGGCACAGGCTGAAATCGCGCAACTGAGGTCCCATCTATCGACGGCAAGCTTCCTACAGGACCAATGGCGCCGCCGGTGGCATGAGTCAGAGCGCCAACTAAAGCAAGTACAACAACAAGTCGCTCAATGCCCGGACCAAGCGCTGCCCGACAAAGCGCTACAAACCGAGCTGCTCAACCGCAACGGTGCCTGCAATCGGACGGCGCCGCGCCAGACAGACGAGCGCCGCGCCATCGCGTAAACCAGCTTCCCCTTCTTACAGAGCACGGCGACCGCAGAGAACGTTCCTTTGCCAGCCGAGCGCGCCGCACGCCGCCTCTTCAACGGCTCGATCATTTCACGCGCGAATTGTCTTGACAGCCTCGCTCCCGTTTAGGTAGAGCAACGGTCGAGGATAAAATCGAATTATGATCACTCGCTTCGTCGTGCAAAAGCGCGAACTGTTCGCCAACGGCCACGAGTTTCCCGTCACCGGCGCCTACGAGAAACTGGTCGGCAAACTCTATGGTGAAGTCGATCCGAGAAATCGTCTGAACAAAATCATCGTCCTGCTCGACAAAGCGCCACGCAACGAACGCAGCCGGGTCGAATACTCCGCTGATTTCTGCATTCTCAAACCGCTCGACATGGCGCGCGGCAACCGCAAGATCATCTACGATGCGCCCAACCGCGGCGGCAAACGCGTCGTCGCGTTTTTGAACGACGCGCCGCAGCGCGAAGACCCAAGCACTTTGGACGACGCGGGCAACGGCTTTCTCATGCGTCAAGGCTACACCGTCGTCTGGTCCGGCTGGCAGGGCGACATCATGCCCGGGAAAAATTCGATGGCGCTCACCGTGCCGGTGGCGACGAATAAGGGCCAACCGATTGTGCGCCAGGTGCGCACCGAGATCGTCGTGGACGAGAAAGGCGTTAAGTCGCGCCCGCTGAGCGACGACGACCGAGTGCAGAGCTACGAAGCGGCTTGGTTCGACAAAAGCACCGCATCGTTGACGGTGCGCGAGAAGTCCTACGGCCAAAGAATCCCTGTGCCGGCGAGCGAGTGGGAGTTCGCCGCCTGCGCTAAAGAACCGCGCGGCGGCCAAGAAACCGTCGCACCGAGCACAAAGCACTTGTTTCTGCGCCGGGGCTTCAAGCCAGGACATATTTATGAGTTCATCTACGAGGCCAAGAATCCACTCCTCCTCGGCCTAGGCTTCGCCGTCGTGCGCGATTTGGTTTCATTTCTACGTTACGAGCAAAAGGATCGCGCCGGCAAACTAAACCCGCTAGGCGCCAACGTCCCCAAGTCTCGTATCCCGTCACCACATGTCCCCCGCCCCGAGGGCGTGACGTATTCTTTCTTCCCCCGCCTCGGGGGGAGACAAAGAGGGGGGCCACTCCGCCCCATCACCCACGCCTATGCTTGGGGCCGCTCGCAAAGCGGCCGCTTCCTGCGCGACCTGGTCTACCACGGCTTCAACGAAGACGAATCCCATCGCAAAGTCTTTGACGCCGTCGCGCCCCACGTCGCCGGCGGCGGCAGGCTATTTTTGAACTATGAATTTGCTAGGCCAGTGACATCGTCGCAGCAGCACACCAACCAACTCGACCCCGAGCTTTTCCCCCACGCTTACAACACTATCAAGGACGCCCAGAGCGGCCGGCGCGACGGCATTCTCAAGCGGCCGAAAACCGACCCGCTGGTGTTTCATACGCAGACATCGACTGAATATTGGCAAAAACGCGGCTGCCTAGCGCACACCGACGGCAAGGGCAACGATTTGAAATTGCCCGACAACGTCCGCCTCTACGTCATCGCCAGCGCCCAACACAACAGCCCCTTCGGCTCGGAGCCGGAAAAAGACGACAGCCAATTTTTCATCAACCCGCTGCCGGCGGGCGACCTGCTACGCGCGCTGATCGTCGCTCTCGATCAATGGGCGAGCCAAGGCATCGAGCCGCCGCCGAGCTGCTACCCAACGGTCAAAGACGGCACACTGGTGGCGCCGCGCCAGGACAACGGTTTCCCGAAGATTCCCGGAGTCAGTTACCAGGCGCTGCACAATCGCCAGCTTTTTCTCAACTACGGGCCAAACATCTGGCGCGGACGCATAGAGATCCATCCTCCGAAAGCGGTGCGCGGCGCTGCTTACAAAATTCTTGTTCCCAAAGTGGATCGCGATGGCAACGACAGCGCCGGCATTCGCCAGCCGGCGCTGCAGGCGCCGCTCGGCACGCATACCGGCTGGAACCTGCGGCCGCGCGGCTTAGCCGAGGGCGAGCTGTCGGGATTGTTGGGGTCATATATTCCGTTTCCCAAGACCAAGGCTGAGCGGCGCATGAGCGGTGACCCGCGCTTGTCAATCCAGGAGCGCTACCAAAGCCGTGACGACTACGTGCGCCTGGTCGGCCAGGCTGCGCGCGCCTTGGTTGCGCAACGCTACTTGCTGGCGGAAGATGCCGAGAGGATCATCGCCGAAGCGAAGAAGGCAAAATTCTAAGGATAAACCATGGCCGATTCGCCACCACCCTCTTCGTATCCATTCAGCGCGCTGCCTGACCGCAAGCCGCTGCGCTTTCCAGACGGCGCGCGTCTGGCGGTTATCCTGACCATCAATTTAGAATACTGGGAGAAGTCTCGCCCCGGCCAGAAAGAACCGCTGTTCACCGGCGGGCCAATGACGATACCACACGCGCTACCGGGCGATGTCTGGGACACCGCCAACTGGACCTGGCGCGAGTACGGTCAGCGCGTCGGTGTCTGGCGCTTGATCGATGTGTTCGACCAAGCCGGCGTCAAGCCATCGTGCACGGTCAATGGCATGATCATGACCGAGCGCCGCCCCATCGTCGATGCCGTGAACCAACGCGGCTGGGAGCTGGTGCCGCACAACTGGGCGCAAAACGATTTGCTGACCTACCATGCCGACAATCCGCAAGCTGAGCGATCCGTCATTGAACGCACGCTCGCAGAATATCAACGCGCGGTCGGACACCCGGCTAAAGCTTGGCTGTCCTCGGCGATTCGCGGCACGGTGCATACGCCGGCGTTCTTGAAGGAATTTGGCCTGATTGCCTACTGCGACTATCTCAACGATGACCAACCCTACTTGATCGATACGATCCACGGCCCGATCGTCTGTGTGCCCTACTCCAACGACATCAACGACTTTAACCTGTTCGCCCGCGGCGGCCTCTCACCTGCCGCAGGTTTGGAAACGCTCCAGGCCTGCTTCGATCAACTCTACGAAGAAAGCGCCGCCAGCGGCCGGATCATGAACTTTGGCATGCACCCGCACGTCATGGGCCAAGCGCACCGCGTTGGCGCGTTGCGCCGCTTTATCGAATACGCCCAAGGCCACACCGGCGTGTGGTTCGCCAGCCGCGAAGAAATCGCCGAGTGGCACCTAAGCCAGCAGCGCCGGTGAGTCATTTCCCGAACTCAGCCCAATGGAGAACGTCGCGAACATAAAACGCATTTGCGTTGCCTGCAATGAAGATGGGTTTGGACCATCGGTGTTTGCCTACTACATCGTTCGAGGTTTGCTTGACTCTTGGCTGCAAACGAGTGAAGGGAAATCAAGCATCACGATTTTGAATCGTGCTGCGGAAAGCTTTAACCGCAAGCTCTACGAAGGCCACGCCGTTGATATCGCGCCCGTCGCCAGCCTCATCCGCTTGGCAAAACCGAAAGGCGAAGTTCACGTTCAACAAACGCTGAATCTGTTGGAACCCTATGCCTCGCTCAGGAAGTCTTACGCCAAAGCCGTTCGGGAACTACTTGAAGGATGCGACGTCGCCATCGATATCGGCGTGCCTCTGTTTGTCCGCGCTGCGGCTCAACTCGGGGTGCCGCACAGGCTGACGGTTGTCGATCATAGCTGGGCAGCTACATTGCGTTTGATTACCTCCGAGGCTTGGCAGGATATCTACCGCGAGAATCCCAAGCCCGGTGCGCCAGAGCGGTTGCTTGCGCAGCGCATTGCCAGTCACGTCGAGGAGGACGAAGCTCTTGCCACCGAAGTATTTCTTTTCCAGACCTATATCACTCCAGATGAGTTTGTGACTCATTGGAAAACTCTCGGATTCACGCCGAAAATTCTCAATGGCGTGCTCGGCACAAGGGTGAGTCAGGCTGACGCCTATGCCAAGCTCGACACGACCCTGGCGGAGTACGGTGGGCAGACTCCTGTGCCGCGCAATCGACCTTTGATCTTACTCAGTCCCGGAGGCACGCCCGTTTGGGATGACCAGCTGCCGAGTTTGCTTGAACAGATGCTAGCCGCGCCCGAGCAGGGCTATGTCGCGGTCTTGTCCAAAGACCTTGAAACTCTGCTTGATAGACGCGCCGACTTAAAAAAGCGTATCTTCGCATCGGATCGCATTCGTTACTTTGGGCCCATTAGCGGAGCCACCCAGCAGGCGATTCTCCCAGCATTCCGGCGCGTCATCACTCGAGCTGGCGGCGGCACGGTAAATGATGCCATAGCCGCAGGTGTCCCGATGACTTTCATCGAAGAACCGCAGGCGCAGGTGAAGCTCATTGAACGTGAATGTATACGGCTGGGTCTCAGTGGTCCCGCAGCCACATTGGAAGAGTTTCGCGCCGATCCAAAACGATGTATAGACCGGCTCGTAGGGATGACGCTACCGTTGCCAAAAGTTGCGCCGGCGCCGAACGCCGAGCAAATGGTCGTTCAACGCGTGCAGTCTTTAATCCGGTGAATCAGGAGGTCCCATGTCATTCGTTCAGGTCAACACCGCTGTAATTGACGCCGACGCTCATGTGGTTGAAAACGAGCATACCTGGGACTACCTCGAAGGCAGTGACAAGAAATTTCGCCCGACGCTTGTGCCCAATCCGAAAAACCCCGAGCGTTTCTTCTGGGTGCTCGACGGCGAGAACATCGGCCCCAAGTTTCCATCGCCCAACGAAAAAGAATCGGCCGAGCATGTCCAACGCTGCGGCCGCGAAGTGGGCACGCCGGTGCAGGCGCGCGAAGTAAGCGATGTCGCCCAACGCTTAAAACATATGGACGCGTTGGGCATCGACGTCCAGGTACTCTACAACTCACTGTGGCTGCGACCGCTCACGCGCCGGGCCGAAGTCGAGATCGCTTTGTGTTGGAGCTGGAACCGCTGGCTGGCGGACGTCTGGAAGGCGGGCGCAAATCGGCTGCGCTGGAGCTGTGTCGTGCCGGTGCTGACTCCGACAGCCGCCGCCGAACAGCTGCGCTTCGCCAAGGAACATGGCGCGGTCGGCGTCTGCATGCGGCCGTTTGAGCGCGACCGCTTGATGACCGATCCGTTTTACTATCCGATCTACGATGAAGCGCAGCGCCTCGATATACCCGTCACCGTGCATATCGCCAACGGCAACCCGGAACTGTTCAACTTGTTAGACAACGAAATTGCCGGCGGCTTTACCACTTTTCGTGTGCCCACCGTTACGGCTTGCTATGCCCTCATCATGAGCGAGCTGCCGCGTGTGTTCGCCAAATTGCGCTGGGGTTTCATCGAGTCGTCGAGTCAATGGGTGCCTTGGGTTGCCCATGAGGCAGTGAGACGCTCTTTAGGTAGCCAACGGCCGGTATCCATGAACTGCTTTCGCGACTACGGCATTTATGTGTCGACTCAGACCGACGACGATTTTTCTTACATCATGTCCTACACGGGCGAGGAAAATCTTGTCATCGGCACCGACTACGGCCACAACGACACGTCGAGCGAGCTCAACGCGATTGCCCGCTTCAAAGCCATGAAGCTCAGCCCGCAGGTAAAAAGAAAAATCTTGTCTGACAATCCCCGGCGGTTTTACGGTATTTGAAGAGGCCGGCCGCTACCCGACGGGCTATTTCCCTTCGTACAGCTTCTTGATAAACCCGCTCTTGTCGAGCTCCGCGATGAAGCTCGCGTCGACAAACTCTTCGGGTTTGTGATTGCGGATGTCAGGACGAGTCTGGGCGACGTAATCGTAAGTAGGCTCGAGACCTTTGGTGATTGGGTACGGTGCGGCGATGAAGTCCTGCTTGAACAGATTGTAGGAGCCTTCGAGAAACTCCGGTTCGCTGGTCCGGACGTACTTACTGAGGACCTTGATCGAGAACTCTTTGTTCAGTTTGTGAAAGGCGATGCCTTCGACGTGGGCGCGCACCAGCCGCATCACTGTGTCGCGGTCCTCCCGGATGTTTCGCCGGGTTGTCACCACCGATGTCGTCGGAAAAACCATCTCCTTGCGCGCGTCGATTAAGACGCGGTAGCCTTTGCGCTCGGCTTGGATGTCGGCCGGATAGGTCACGTCGGCGCCGTCGATGACGCCGGTCAACAGCGCTTGCAGCCGTTCGGAGTTGGTGCCGATGGAGAGCCAGGTCACTTCTCGGTCGGGATTGAGCCCCTGCTTGCGCAGCGCGTAGCGAAAAATAAAATCTCCCAGCGAACCGATGCTCGAAGTCGCGACTTTTTTACCGCGCAAATCCGCCGGCGTTTTGATCTCCGGCCGAACCAGCAGTTTGCTCATCGCCGATGCAACCGTGTGCGCCACGTTAACGAAATCAGCGCCGTTCAGGTTAGCCAGCATCAACTGCGGCAGTGCCACCGGCGCGGCAAAAAGGCTCCCACCCAAGAGCGCCTGCGAGCTCTGGCCTGAACCACGGAGCAAAACAATCTCCACGTCTAAACCGTGCTTCTCGTAGATCTTGGCTTCCTTCGCCAGCCACGGGATCCACATCGCCGCCGACAACGACGTCGTGCCCCAATTGAGCTTCTTGAGGGGTTTGCTCTGGGCATGACTCTCCCCAGCTACGCATGATAGCAGCAAACCCACGAACGCGGTCAGAAACCAAACACGCTTCGAAATCAACATCCGGTACCCTTTCATCTTCAATTTTCCATTTTCATTTGGCTTCGTAGAGCTTCTTAATAAATCCGCTCTTCTCCAACTCAGCGATAAAACTCGTGTCGACAAACTCCTCCGGTTTCCGGCTGCGCACTTCCGGCCGAGTCTGCGCGATGAAATCATACGTCGCTTCGAGCCCTTTGGTGATCGGGTATGGAACGGAAATAAAATCTTGCTTGTAGGTCTCGTAGGAGGTTTCCAGCATCTCGCGGTCGGTGATCTTCAACGCCTTGCCCAACACGCGCATGCTGACTTCTTTGTTCTGCTTGAAATAGGCAATGCCTTCGACGTGGGCGCGGATCATGCGCGCTACGGTATCGCGGTCTTCGACGATCGTTTTGCGCCGCGTTACCACCGACATCGATGGGTAGGAGACTTCCTTGCGTAGGTCGAGCAACACGCGGTAGCCTTTTTTCTCGCCCTGTGCATCGATCGGATAGGAAGCTTCGGACGCGTCCACAGTCCCAGAGATCAGCGCCTGCAGGCGCTCCGGCGGTGTGCCGATCATCAGCCAAGTCACATCCCGGTTGGGATCGAGGCCGTACTTGCGGAAAGTATGTTTAAGCAGGAAATCACTGAGCGAGCCGAGGCTCGTGATGCCGACGCGCTTGCCTTTGAGGTCTTCAACCCGCTTGATCTCGGGCCGCACCAGCAGCTTGGTGTTCACCGCCGCCACGGTATGAGCGATGTTGACGAAATCGGCGCCGCTCAAATCCGCCATGATCATTGTAGTTAAAGTCACCGGCGAGGCAAAAATACTGCCGCCGAGCATGGCGGCAGAGGTCTGCCCCGAGCCGCGCAGCAAAATGAGCTGCACGTCGAGCCCATGTTTTTCGTAGATCTTGGCTTCTTTAGCGATCCACGGAATCCAATTACCGGCGGAGAGCGAGGTCACTCCCCAATTGATTTTCTTGAGCTGCTTGTCCTGGGCCGCAACCTCCGGCTTGCTTGCCAATACAAGTGCAAGCGTCACAACCAGGGGAAACCAGCGCTTCGACACGGAAACCTCCGAGTCTCACTCTTGCCTATTGCCTGCTGCCTATTGCCTACTTTGCACCGTAAAGCTTTTTGATAAACCCGCTCTTCTCCAGCTCGGCGATGAAGCTAGGGTCGGTGAACTCCTCGGCCTTGTGGTTGTAAATTTCCGGACGTCGCTGAGCGACGTACTCGTAGGTCGTTTGCAGCCCCTGCGTGATCGGATAGGGCACCGCAATGAAATCTTCCTTGTAAATCTCGTAGGAGCCGTCGATGATCTCCTTGTCGTTGGTTTTAAGATATTTGGCGAGAATTTTCTGGCTCGCCTCTTTTTGGGTCTTGAGAAAATGAATTCCTTCGACATGGGAGCGGATCATGCGCATCACGGTATCGCGATCGTCTTGGATGGTCTTCCTGCGCGTCACCACCGACATGGACGGATAGGGAACCTCGGTGCGCGCATCCCAGAGCGTCTTGAAGCCTTTCTTCTCGGCTCGAATGTCGAAAGGATGGGATAGGTCGGCCGCGTCGACGAGTTTGTTTTCAAGGGCCTGCAGACGATCGGGCGGAGCACCGATGGAGAGCCAGGTCACGTCGCGTTCCGGATTGATGCCGTACCTCTTGATCACGACCCGATGGAGAAAATCGCCGAGCGAACCCAAGCCTGAGCTGGCGATGCGCTTGCCCTTGATATCCTCCGGTCGTTTGAGATCGGGTCTGGAAATAATTTTGCTCTGCACTGCCTTGGTTGTGTGGGCAATGGTGGTCAGGTCGGCGCCGCTGAGATTGGCCGTCATCAAGGTCGCCGTGGTCACCGGTGCGGCAAAGATACTCCCGGCGATCATCGCCTTGGAGGTATCCCCCGAGCCACCGCGCAAATAGACAATATCGACATCGAGGCCGTTTTTCTCGTACAGCTTGGCATCCTTGGCGATCCACGGAATCCACTGTGACGAGGAAATCGAGGTCTGCCCCCAGATGATCTTCTTGAGCGGCTTATCCTGTGCCGCTGCCATCCCATAAGCGAGCACAACCGCCAACCCGATCACCGTGTTTGAAACGCGCATTCTCATGACACTCTCCAAACTCTTACTGCTGCCTGCTGCCTGTTGCCTCATGCCTATTGCCTATTTGCGAATCGCAAACGGCTTGGCAAAGCCGCTGTCTTCGATCTTTTTCAAATAACTGTGGTCGTAGAAATCTTCCGGGTTGGCGGTGGCCGCTTTCGGCTGGGTTGGGGCGAGGAACTGCAAAACTGCTTTGACGCCGGGCACTGTGGCATACGGTATGACTGGCATCTGATCGACGTAATACTCGTAGCCGTCTTCGGCACGCGCGCGGTCGTTCATTTTCATGAACTTCATGATACCGGCAAGGGTCTTTTCCTTTTGCGTGCGGAAAAAATGCAGCGATTCGATGTATCCCTTCAGAACGTTCTCCACTAACTGTGGGTGGCTCTTCATATAGCCCACCATACCGGCGATCGATGAGCCAGCGTATTCGAGATCGGTCTTGCGCATATCGATCAGCTCGCGAAAGCCCAACTGGCGCGCCATGCCGCTAAAAGGCGGCGTCAATGCCGTCGCCGCCACCGAGCCGCGCTGCAACGCGTTCATACGCCCCTGCTGGCTATCGCCCACCGAAATGAAAATCACGTCTTTGCCGGGCTCCATCCCCCAGCGGCGGATCATCAGGCGCAACGCGCTATCGGCTGCCGCACCGGGCCGCGTCCCGGTGACAATCTTTCCTTTCAAGTCCTGCGGAGTTTTGATCTCCGGTGCCGCGAAAATGCTGTACTCGAGATTACTCGACTGCACGCTGAGTATGGTGATATCAACCCCGCCGAGACGCGCACTGATGGTCGCGGTGGAACCGGCGGCAAGAAACTGCACGGAGTTCGATGTCACCGCGGCCAAGGAATTCATCCCGCCGCCCATGTAAATCGGCTCGAGGTCAACGCCATGCTTGGCGAAGAGCCCGTTTTGGGTCCCGATGGGAATCACCGATGTATTGACCGAGATCGCCCCCAACGCAACGCGAACTTTATCGCGCGTCTGGGCCAGCCCAGCCGCCGGCAACAGCGCCACCCACACGCCAAGCAACAGCCAACGTTTCTTAATTATTGTGCTACTACTGCTCAAGTGAGATACCCCCAAACCATTTTGGATTTTCGATTTTGGATTGAACCCTCTAGTCTGGACCACGACGCTGCTTAACTCACACGCCACTCAGATCTCCGGAACTATTGCCCATTGCCTCTTGCCTATTGCCTGATCTTCTCAATCTTCCTCATACTGCTCTTTCAACTTCGCCACCACAGTCGGATCGGCCAAAGTCGTAGTGTCACCCAGCGCGCGTCCGTCGGCGATGTCGCGCAGCAGGCGGCGCATGATTTTGCCGCTGCGCGTCTTGGGCAATTCGGCGGCGAAGAGAATTTCATCGGGGCGCGCGATCGGGCCGATCTTTTTGGCGACGTGCGCTTTAAGTTCGTCGATCAACGCCGCCGTGCCTTCGATGCCCATTTTGAGCGACACGAAGGCACAGATCGCCTGGCCTTTGACTTCGTGTTCTTTGCCGATCACCGCCGATTCGGCAACTTTTTGATGATCGACCAGCGCGCTTTCCACCTCCATGGTGCTGATGCGGTGGCCGGCGACGTTCATGACGTCGTCGACCCGGCCGAGCAGCCAATAGTAGCCGTCTTTGTCGCGCTTGCAGCCGTCGCCGGCGAAATATTTACCGGGGAAGCGGCTCCAGTAGGTCGACACGAAGCGATCGGGATCGCCGAAAATCGTCCGCATCATCGCCGGCCACGGCTTGGTCAAAACCAAGTAACCGCCGCCGCCCTTGGGAACCGAATTGCCGTTCTCGTCGACGACATCAGCTTCCACGCCGGGCAGCGGCATGGTCGCCGAGCCTGGTTTTAACTTCGTCAGACCCGGCAGCGGCGAGATCAATGGGTGGCCCGTTTCAGTTTGCCACCACGTGTCCATCACCGGGCATTTCCCGCCGCCGATCACTTTGTGATACCAAACCCACGCCTCAGGATTGATCGGCTCGCCCACCGAGCCGAGCAGGCGCAGCGATTTCAAGTTGTGCTTGCCGGGAAATTCCGTGCCCCAACGCATAAACGTGCGGATCGCTGTCGGCGCCGTGTGAAAAATCGTCACGCCGTACTTGGCGATGATTTTCCACAGGCGATCTTTGTCCGGCCAATCGGGCGAGCCCTCGTACATGACTTGAGTCACGCCGTTGGCCATGGGCCCGTAGACGATGTGCGTGTGGCCGGTGACCCAGCCGATGTCGGCGGCACACCAGAAGACGTCGTCTTCCTTCAGGTCGAAAACCCATTTGTTGATCAGGTGCACGCCGGTCAAGTAGCCGCCGGTGGTGTGCACGATGCCCTTCGGTTTGCCCGTGGTGCCGCTGGTATAAAGGATGAACAGCATGTCCTCGCTGTCCATCTTCTCCGGCTCGCACCAAAGCGGCGCGTCGACCATCGCTTCATCCCACCACAAATCGCGCCACGGTTTCATCTGCGCCGCCGCTTCGGCGCCGATGCGTTTCACGACCACGCAATGGGTGATCGACGGCGTGTCGGTCATCGCCTCATCGGCGTTTTTCTTGAGCGGCACAATCGCGCCGCGCCGCCAACCGCCGTCGGCGGTAACCAGCACTTTGGCTTGCGCGTCGTTAATACGATCGCGCAGCGCCTCGGCGCTAAAGCCGCCGAAGACCACAGAATGCGGCGCACCGATGCGGTTGCAGGCATGCATGGCGATCAACAATTCCGGCACCATGCCCATGTAGAGGCAAACCCGGTCGCCCTTTTTCACGCCCAATTTTTTCAAAACATTGGCGAACTTGTTGACCTCGCGCCAAACGTCGCGATAGGTCAGCACGCGCTCATCGCCCGGCTCGCCTTCCCAAACAATCGCGGCTTTATTCTTGCGCCCGCTGTTCACATGGCGGTCAAGACAATTATAAGAAGCATTGAGCTTGCCGCCGATGAACCACTTGGCCCAGCACGGCGCTTTCCATTCATGGACTTTTTTCCACGGTTTGAACCAGTGCAGCTCCTTGGCAGCTTTGGCCCAGAAGTCCTGCGGATTCTTGCGCGCACTGTTGTAGACGCTGGCGCTCTTAGCGTTGGCTTTGAGTTTGAATTCCTTTGGCGGCGGGAAATTTCTCTTCTCGTCGAGCAAAACTTCGATGGCCTTGTCTGCCATAACCCATCCCCTCCCGTGAAAAAATCGCGCGAATAAATTGGCCGAATTCTATGTGAGGCACTCTGCCTTGGCAAGAGCTGGCGCGCGCAAGCGCGCGCCCGTTTGGCGTCTGCGGTCTAGCGTCTGGCGTTTTCCGATCCGGCGCCAAACTATAGACGCTAGACCCTAACCGGATCTCGGTTGACGCTAGCGCCCACTTTCAGATAGTGAAACGAAAGAACACAGAAAGGCGAATCAACATGGCTAAAATCGCAGTGGTCACCGGCGGCGCGGGCGATATTGGAAAAGCGGTCGTCGCGCGGCTCGCAAAAGACGGCTACCAGATCGTCATTTTGGATATGAATCAAGAAACCGGCAAACAAACCGTCGCCGACTTCGCCAAGCGCAATCTTGCGCTGGATTTTCATTGCGCCAATCTTGCCGACGAAGCGGCGGTGAAGAATGTGTTCTCGGCTATTTTCAACAAGCCGGGCCGCGTCGATCTCTTGGTCAACGTCGCCGGCGGCAGCTTTTACCGCCACAAGTTCGAAGACTTTCCCCTCGACCACTGGCGCACCATCATCGATGCGAATCTGACCTCGACGTTTTTGTGCTGCCGCGCGGTGACGCCGTCCATGAAAGCGCAAAAATCCGGCGTCATCATCAACACGTCGTCGGACATCGCCTACAGCGGCGGCGAGAATCGTTCGGCCTACGCCGCGGCAAAGGCCGGCATCTTGGGTTTGACGCGAACTCTCGCCTTAGAGCTGGCGCCCAACGTCCGCGTCAACGCCGTCGCCCCGGGGCGCATCGAGACGCCGCGCGTGCGCAGCCACTACACTGAGGAAGAATGGAATAAATCCAACGAGCGGATTCCGCTCGGCCACCCGGGCGCGGTGCAAGACGTCGCCGAAACCGTCGCCTACTTAGCCAGCGACGCGGCGAAACACATGACGGGGCAAACCATTCACGTCAACGGCGGGCGGATTATGCACTAAGGAATCGGAAAAAGAAAAACCACGAAAGTTACGAAACACACGAAAGGAAAAACCGAAATCCCCTTTTCGTGACTTTCGTGTGTTTCGTGGTTCGCTTCTAATCCTATGTGTCTCAGGCGCTTTAGCGCGCCGCCCGCCGCGCCGCGATCACTTCCAGCATTTTGTCGTCGCTGGTGTACTTAAAATCCCAGGTCTTGCGCGCCTTGGCTTGTTCCTGTTCCGCGCCTTCTAGGAGCTCGACATCGGGCTTGGTGACAACGTTCACGCCTTTGCGCTTCAACGTGGTCATCAAACCCTCGATTTTCTCTTCCATCTCCCCGGCGGAAAGCCCTGGCTTGGCGGCAAGGTAGTCGTTGACGACCTTCATGCCGCGCTCGGCATCTTGTTTGGCGACGCCGACCAAACCGACGCTGGCGTTGCGCGACCAGCCGGCAACAAACACACCGTCAAGAATTTTTTTCGTCTCGGGATCGTAAGGTTGATAGTCCGATGGATTGGGATCTCCCGCTGCCTTCTCCGGATTCGTCACGAAGGCGCCGCGCGAGAACGGCAAACCGAGCGCGGCGTCCACCTGATCGCCAATGGCATAAATCACGCAATCGACTTCGATCTTGCGGGCCTTGCCAGTGCCCTTCGCAACCGTCTTGCCGTTTTCCAGCACCATGACATTTTCTTCAGCTTCTAACACGGCAACGCGGCCTTGGGCGTTGGCCACGAATTTGTTGGGTGAACACAGATAGCGGAAGGTCAATTTGCGCCCTTCGAGCGGCTCACCTTCTTTGATGAACTTCTTTTTAATCGCTTCAACATCTTGGCCGATGGCCGTGAGCGACGGGCTGATGCGCTCAATCTCTTGCTTCATGTCGGCGTTGTCGAGGTACATGTCGATGTATTCAAACTCGCTGTCATCGTAGGCCTTTTCCAGCGGGCCCCGGCGTGCGACGACGACCACTTGATCGATCTTTTTCAAATTCAACAGCCAATTGGCAATGTCGACCATGACGTTGCCCATGCCGATGATGGCGACGCGCCGACCGACTTCAAAGGTCTTCTCGGCGAAGGGCGGCAACGAGTTGAAATGGTAGACCACGTCTTTTGCGTGGTACACGCCAATCGCTTCTTCCCCCGCGATGCCCAATTTCTTGGTGCCTTGCGCTCCCGCCGTGACGACCACGGCGCCAAAGCCAACGGCCTGCAGGTCTTGGAGCGAGAGCGGCTGGTCTTTGCCAACTGTAACGTGGCCCATATAAAAGACTTTTGGATCGCTGAGAATTTTTTTGAATTGCTTGCGCAAGCCGGTCTTCATCTTTTCTTTTTCGACGAAGATGCCGTACTCGGCCAAGCCGCCAGGCTTGATATCGCGATTGATCAGCACGACGCGATGACCGCCTTCACATAGTTTGCGCGCACCGTAGATACCCGCAGGCCCGGCGCCGACAACGGCGACCAAGTGTTGTTTAGACATTCGGCTTCCCTCTATGAGATTTTACTATAACCAATCAGAAAAACCTGGAATAACAAGGATTGAAAGGGCGTGGCAGGCGCTACTGGAGCTCCCGTTTACCTTCGTACTCCAACTCCGTGCCGCGCGAATCCTTGTGGGTAAAAGAAACCATCTCCCAGCTGCCGTCTTCGAGCGGACCTTTGAGGATGTAGGAGTTCTCGTCGCTGCCCATCACACGGTAGTAGCAGGCCTGCTCGCCGTACCAGCGGTCCACCACCGATCCGATCTCGATGGTGCGCGTGCCCAGCTGGAAACGGGACGGGCACTCTTGGCCCTTGGAATCGCTTGAGGATTCAACTTTCACTTTCACCTTCGATTCCTCTTTCCCCGGTAATCGGAACGACGTAATATAGCTCAATTCAGCTCCAATTCAAAGAACCGAAAGAAATTGCCATGGCCAATCTCGATCAATTAAAATCCGACGTCATCAGCGCTTGTCGCATCCTTTCCGAACAGAAGCTGGTGGAGGGCTTCGGCCACGTCAGCGCGCGCATTCCCGACAGCGATCGCTTCATCATGACGCCAAGAATCAGCTTGGAGCTGGTGCAAGCCGACGAGCTGCTGGTCATGAATCTCGAGGGCGAAATCGTCGAGGGCAGCGCCACCCCGCCCTTCGAGGCCTGGTTGCACACGGCGATCATGAAAACCAAGCCGCGGCTGAATGCCATCACGCGCATCCACGCGCGCAAAGCCAATATATTTTCCGTCACCGACCGCAGACTCGAACCGGTGCACAACCATGGCAGCTTTTTTGCCGGCGGCGTGCCGGTGTTTCACACGCCGGATTTGATTTCCAATGAAAAGTTAGGAACCGCAGCGGCGGATGCGCTCGGCGATCGGCCGGCACTATTGTTGCGCGGCAACGGTCAGGTCACGGTCGGCAGAACCATTCCTGAAGCGGTGATGATGGCGATCTACCTCGAGGAAGCGGCCGATGTCTTGTTCGGCGCGCTGCAGATCGGCACACCGATGCCGCTCAGCATCGATGAATCGAAACAGCGCCAGGTCGAAGCCCTGCCGCCGGTGGACATGGAACGGGCCTGGAGGTTCTTCAAGAACAAAATCGCCGGGAAGTGACTCCAGATGCCAAATCACAGATGCCAAATTGACGTGTCTCCGAGTGATCAGGATCTGTAATTTGAAATCTGGAATCTGAAATTCCGAGCGCGGCGAGGACAAGCGAGGACCCATGGAAAGCCGAGTCCAACAGATCGCCAACGTTGTGATTGTCTCCATCGAAGGACGCATCGATCACGGCACCGCGCCCGCCTTCGGCAGCGCGCTGCTCCCCCATGTCGAGAGTTGCGCGGGCGAGGACAAGAAGCTCGTCGTCGATTTAGCGAAAGTGAACTACATGAGCAGCGCCGGCCTGCGGGTGCTGATGATCGCTGCCAAAGGCTGCCGCAAGCAGAACAGCAAGATCGTGCTCGCTGCCTTGCAGCCCACGGTGCACGAAGTCTTTCGCATCGGCCGCTTCGATATGGTGCTCGAAACTTTTCCCACGGTGCGCGATGCTTTGAATGCGATTTCGCCCGCCGCGGCGGCACTCTACGTCGAACGCTGATGGCCAATATTGGCAACCCGATGCGAACCGTTGCGTCAACGCTCGATGCCGTGGCTCACTGTACCGGGTTTGCCGCCGCCCAGGCGAGGGCTATGGGTTTTTCGCCGGCACGCACGCGCGAAGTAGAGCTTGCGGTCGAGGAGGTGGTTGCGAATATTTGCCGCTATGGCTTCGTCGATGCACTAGGCGAGGTCGAGCTCGGCTGCCGGCGCATCGACAACGATAAGTTAGAGTTTGAGTTTATCGATCAAGGCCAACCCTTTGACATGTTAGCGGCGCCCGATCCCATGCTCACGTCAGACCTAGAAAAGCGCGACCTTGGCGGCCTCGGCATCCGTATGCTGCGTGCGTTGGTCGATGATGCTACCTATCGCCGCGAGGATGGCCGAAACGTGTTGCGGCTGATCGTCCACGCGCCCTGCCGCTTGGGCCCAGACCATTCAAAGACTTGAGACGCAAGGGAGTAACCATGCGGGTTCGTTTCTGGGGAACGCGAGGATCGCTGCCGGTGGCCACGGAGGCTCAAACGATCCGGGACAAAATCAAGATGGCCCTGCGCCAGGCCAATGGGCGCCGGCTCGATAGCGAAGCCGCGCTCGATCAGTTCATCGATAACGAGCTTACTTTCCCCGTGCGCGGCGGCTACGGCGGCAATTCATCCTGTGTCGAAATCATTGGCGGCGCGCGCTATACGCTTTGCGACATGGGCTCCGGCCTGCGCCGCTTCGGTCAGAAAGTTCTGCGCGAGCGCGGGCCAGGTCAACCGCTGCACTACAATTTTTTCATGTCCCACGTGCATTGGGACCATATTATGGGATTTCCCTTTTTTCCCCCGGCGTACATTCCAGGCAATACGATTCGCATTTACGGCGCGCACGATCTTGCCGTCATGAAAGATGCCTTTCACCGGCAACATGCCGACCCGTGTTTTCCCGTGCGCTGGGATCAACTGCGAGCGACGATTGAATTCGTCCATCTCGACTGCGACCGCTGGTACGATATCGATGGCCTGCGCGTCAAAGCCAAACTGCAACCCCACCCGAGCGACTCATTTGGCTTCCGCTTCGAGCAGAACGGCAAATCGGTGGTCTACTCCACCGACGGTGAGCATCGTTTGGAATCCGACGCTGATACCGAAGCGATGGTCGAGTTTTATCGCGACGCCGACCTGGTGATCTTCGACGCGATGTACTCGCTCAGCGAGATGATCGCCAGCAAGCGCGACTGGGGCCACTCCAGCAACACCATCGGCGCCGACCTGTGTTTGCGCGCGCGGGTGAAACATTATTGCATGTTCCATCACGAGCCGGCCTACGAGGATGACACCATCGAAGCGGTTCTGGGCGAAACCCGGCGCTACGCCGAGATCGTCGGCGAAGGCTACCCACTCCAAGTCTCGACCGCCTACGACGGCTTAGAGCTCGAAGTTCGATTCGTGGCGGCGGCTGATTTTCCATCCACCAGCGCGGATCATCCTTGGGTGATGCGGCTGTGCGCCGGCAACGGCCGCGTGTTGGCGAGTGTCATCCTTGCCCTCACGGCAGTGAGCTATTTTGTTTACGGCGAAAGCTTCTGGCGCGCGCCGCGCGATTTCTTGTTCGATAACTACCAGCGCTGGAAGCCGCGCGCGGTAGAACGATTTCCGGTCGCCATCGTCGACATCGACGACCAGAGTCTCGCGGAATTCGGCCGCTGGCCTTGGCCGCGCCACCGCCTGGCGCAATTGGTCGAAGCGACCCACAAGCTCGGGCCGTTGGCCGTTGGGCTCGACATCGTCATGCCGGACCCAGACGGCCAATCGCCGTAAACATTGTTGGCGCAGCGGCGCGTCATCGATGCGTCGCTGCGCCACGCATTGGCGGCGGTTCCTTCCAATGACCAGCTGTTGGCCGAGGCGCTACGCCAGGGCCCCTCGGTGGTGGCACGCGCAGGCTTGGACACTGCCAATAAATCAACGGCAGCGATCCAACAAACCGCGATGATCGTTGCGGGTGAGCCGCCCAATGGCTTCCTGGAGGGCTATGCCGGTCAGCTCGTCAATATTGGCGAAATCGAAGCGGCGGCTCAGGGCTATGGCTACGTTAATGACACGCGCGACAGCGACGGCGTGATCCGCACGACACCACTGCTCTTCAACATCGCCGGCACCTTGGCGCCGGCCTTGGCCCTTGAACTGCTGCGGGTCGCCACCGGGCAGCAACAATTGTTGATTCGCGCCGACCGTAACGGCATGCGCGGCGTGCAGATTGGCTCATCGTTTGTTGCCACCGAGCACGATGGCCGTGTGCGCATCTATTATTCGCCGGCATACGCGGAGCGGCGGATCTCCGCCGCGGCGATTCTGCGCGGTGTGGTCTCGGCGGGAGCGTTGAAGAACCGGGTTGTCCTCATCGGCGCCACCGCGTTGGGCATCGGCGAGATCGTCGCTACGCCCGTCGTCGAGCGCATGGCCGGCGTCGAAGTTCACGCTCAACTCATCGAAAACATTCTCGCCGGGAACCGCCTGCGGCGGCCGGCGCAAACAAAGCTCTGGGAACTCATGTGTTTGCTCGTGGTGAGCGGACTTTTGATCGCTCTTGTACCGCGGCTTTCACCGAGTAGCGCAATTGGCCTGTTCGTCGCAACTAGCGCCTTCGTCGGCCTCGGCAGCTTCTGCTTGTTTTACCGGGGCCAATGGCTCGTCGATCCGAGCTTTAGCATCGCCGGCAGCGGCGTTGTGCTCGCGTGCTTGTTGAGCGCCGGTCACGTCATCGCAAATCGGCAACGCCGCGAATTGAGCGCTGCGCTGGGCATCGAAAGAGACCAGCGCGCGCGTCGCGATGGCGAACTCGACGCCGCCCGACACATTCAAATGGGCATGTTGCCCGATCCGAAACAGATCGACGGCTTGCCGCCGACGCTGGATTTTTTTGCGCTGGTTGAACCCGCTGAGGAAGTGGGCGGCGATTTTTATGAAGCGCTCATGCTCGACGAGCACCGGCTGTTTTTCATGATCGGCGATGTTTCCGGCAAGGGCGTGCCGGCGGCGCTATTCATGGCTTTGACCAAGACGCTGTGCAAGAGCACAGGACGGCGCGAGAACGAGCTGGGCCGGCTGCTCACTCTCGTTAACGGTGAAATGTCGCGGGAGAACCCCGCCTCATTGTTTGTCACGGCGATCGTCGGCATCGTCGACAGCCGCACGGGGTGGCTCCAGTGGTGCAATGCCGGCCACAACCCGGCGCTGTTGCTGCGCCGCGGCGAAGCACCTCGCGAGTTGGCCGGCGCCGACGGACCGCCACTGTGCGTCGATGAACACTTTACCTACCGCGGCCAGAAGTGCGAATTGTGAGCTGGCGATCTGGTGATCTTTATCACCGACGGCGTCACGGAAGCCGAGAACCAGCAGCACGAACAATACGGTGCGCGGCGCATGCGCGACTGTTTGGCCGAAAAGTCTTTGGCGGTTGCCGAACAAGCCTGCCAGACGCTGCACGCCGACGTTAAGCAGTTTGCCGCCGGCGCGGCGGCAGCCGACGACTTGTCAATTTTGGCGATCGGTTTTCGGTTGTGAGAGGCGCCACTGGGCGAAAAAAAAGGCGGCGCTCAGTTTCCCGAGCGCCGCGCTTCGTCTTAGTATGGTCTTCGTTAAGTTATTTGCCAGCTAACTCAAAGCTAGCTTTGGCGTCTTCCTTGGCCTTCACTGTAACTTTTTGGGTGCTCTTGCCCAGCTTTTCGTGCCAAACCTCGACGGTGTAGCTGCCCGCCGGCACGTTCTCCAGCTTGAAAGCACCAGAGCCATCGGTCACTGCGAAATAGGGGTTCGGCGTGGCCACGAGCCAGCCTTGCATCCAGCCGTGCACATCGCATTTCACTCCCACCGCCTCGGGCTTGTCGATTTTCACCTCCAAGCTCTTTTTGAACTTGGGCTGCGCCAGGTTAAAAGCGCTGTTCGCCTTGCTGTACGAATGCACGTTGTGGAGAATGCCGTCCGGGTTCAAAATCTCAACCGGCGACCCCGCCTGGAAGGCCAACACATGGGGCTTGTACTCGCAGCCATTCTGGTCGAGCACAACCTTTTTCAACTCTGCTTTCTTGCCGCTCTTGATGTCAGTGATGGTGACCACAGCGTTGGCGAGGTTGCCGTCTTTGACAACCAGCGATTGATCGAACTTGGGCGATTTGTCACACACCTCTTTGTCTTTGCCGACATCCAGCTTCTTTGGCGCGGGCGCGGTGCCTTTGAACTTTACGGTCCCAGAAATGGAGCCGCCGTCTTTGACGTCGCCACCCGTATACTGTGCCATTACACTCGCCGGCGCCGCCATCAAAGTCGCCGCGAGAAAAACCGAACCCAATTTAGTCATACTGCCTCCTGTAAGTTTACTGCTCGTATTTTTGACGCAACTGTTAACTAAACATTCATTGCTTTGCAGCCGCTGCCGGCGCCGGCTTCGGCCTCGCCGCGGCGACCACGGGCGCGGCGACGGCTGCTGCCGGCGCTGCCGCCGCTCCCCTGCCAAGCGACATCAGGTAGTCGCGCAACGCTTCGATCTGTAAGTCTTCCTTGCCACCGAGAATATTGTCAGGCCCACCCGGGTAGAAAGAAGGCATTTTGGTACCAGGTTGGACTTTTTGCGGATCTTTGAGCCACTTCAGAATCCAGCTTGGGCTCAGTCTTTGGCGCGACATCGCCAGGTCGGGCGCCCAGCCCTCCTTCGGACCATCGGGGTTTTTTCCACCCTGCACGTGGCAACTCCAGCAATTGAAATAGTCTTTCGAAACCAGCTGCTTGGCCGCATCGATCGTTTCGGGCCGGATTCTTCCGTCGTCAACATAATGGTACGGCTGCTCGACCTTGGACAAGCCGTTGAAGTAATTCACCAGTTGGGTCGTGTGCTGGTCGGAGAAGCCGAAGGTCGGCATGCGAATATCCAACCACGGCCGCAGCGTGATGGGCACTTTTAGAAAGTTATAGAACCACTGCGACTGCACCTTTTCGCCCTGACCGTTAAGCGGCGGCGGCGCGCTTGAGACGTTTTCGCCGTAGTACTTCTTAACGTACCCGCCTTGCTTTTCGATCTCGTGGCAGCCGATGCAATTATACTGCTGCATCAAACGCCGCCCTTCGTTAACCTGCTGCACCCGCAAGCCTTGATCCGCTTGATAACGCTGGCCGACTTTACGGTCGCGGAAACCGCCGAGCAGCACCCGCAGCGCTTTGATATCCTCGTCCGCCAAGTTGAACAGCGGCATAAGCTGCTCGACGCGGTCCGTGGCGTAGCCGCGCGGGCTCTTGATCTTGTGATAGGTCCAATCGTCCCAAGTCTTTTTGACATCGGTTCGATTGCCGAACGAGAGCTCTTCCACGGTCTTGGAGCCAAAGGTCGTCAACTCAGCGCCGATGCGCGACTCGTTTTCCATGCCTTTGATATCGTGGCAACCGGCGCAGCCCCATCTGCGAACCAAGGACTCGCCGCGCTTAATATTCTTGGCATCCGCCAGCTTTTCCTGAATGCCAGCCACCGGCTCGGGCCGGCCGCCCAGGGTCATCAAATAATTAGTGATAGCGAGAGCTTCGTCGTCGGTGAGACGCAAGCTTGGCATGGTTGTATCGTGCTGATAACCGCGCGGGTTCTTGATCCAGTGATAGATCCACTGCGGCCCGGTCACTTTGGCGGCAATATCTTTCAAGTTGGGCACCAGATCTTTTTCCTTGCCAAGCGGGGTTGAGAATTCCCCTTCGGCAAACCCATGACAACCTTTGCAGCCGATCGTCTCGACGAGTTTTTTACCCTTGGCGATGTCGTTGGGGTCGCCTTCACGGTAACCCGCCGGCATCGGGTTTTCTTGCAACCACTTTTCACTTTCCCCTTTCGCCTGGGACCAGATGTAAGCAGAGATCGCCAGCGAATCGTCGGCCTTCAAATCAAAGTGCGGCATGCGCGTGCGCGGCCTAAACTTAAACGGGTTTTCGATCCAGCGCGCCATCCAACCGGCATCGACTTTGGCGCCGATCTTCTTCAGGCTCGGGGCGATCTTAGGAATATTTTCGTAACCCTTCACAAGATGACAACCGGTGCAGCCGACTTGTTCAAACAGTCGTTGGCCTTCAGCCAGGAGCGGCACGTCCGCCGCGAACTTTTGCACGTCAAGATGGCAACTCGAGCAGCTCGACTGCACCTTGGTGCCGCGCAGTAGGGGAAATTCCCATAGATGAACTTCGCCGTGGCCTTGCTTGGCGCTGTTGACGGCCACGCCTTGACCCTCGTGGCAGCCAGTGCAGCCAAATTTTTCCGGCGGATGCGAAGCATCGCCTAAGTACAATTCGCGTTTGGGATGGGTCTTGAACGGATGCGGCTCATTCTCAAAACCGGCGCGATTGATCGCCAAGTGGCAGGTCTGACAGCGATCCACGCGCGCCACCGGTTGATCGAACTTGTTGCGGTCGAACTCGTCCATCGCAACTTGTTGGATCTTGGGAATCTTGTAGAACGCGAGCGGTCCCAGCTTGAGCGTCACGTTCTCCATCACACGCAACCACTTGTCACGCTCACCGGCAATTTTGCCGATCTCATCTTCCAGCGCCTTGACGCCGCCATGGACCTTTTTGATCTCTTCCTTGACCTGCTCCCGCTTGGCGCGCGCCGCATCGAGGCTCGGCAGCAGCTTGGTGCGCTCCTTAGCGAGCTCGTCGAGCCGCTCTTGGTAGGGCTTGATGTTGCGCTTTTGCTGCACCGCGTGGTCGAACTCGTAGCCCGCCTCTTCCTCTTCGCTCTTGATGAACTTGACTTCCTGGTCAATCTCTTGGAAGCGCACGGTGGCGCGCACCTCTTCGGCGTGCAGCGCTTTGAGTTTTTTCGCCAGCTCGCCGCCCTGCACGCTGGCGTGCTCATCGGCCAGCTTCTTCGACAATTCTTGATATTTGGCGTCGGCCTTTAGCTTTTTGTCTTCTTCATCGTAGGCCGCTTTGGCTTTGCTATAGTCGAGCCGATGGAACTGCGCCTGGATGCCCTTCCACGGACGGCGCGTGATGTTGTCATCCCAAATCGCCCACACCGACAACGCGGCCAGCAACGCGGCGCCCAAGACAAAGACACTGCCGTAGGATTTTTTCTCTTCCTTTTGGTCAATCCCTCGTTCAGCCATCCGAATTCCTCACGCGACCTTGCGTTCGAGCGCACGGCCCAAAGAAAAAACCCCGAGCCCGATCAGCGTTAATACGATCTCTTCCGCCATGGAAGAATTTTTCACGATGCCGACATAGAGCGCATAGCCAATATCGGCAAGCCCAAACGCTTGTAGGCCTTTGGCGACGTAAAACATACTAAATGTTGATCCAAGGAGTGACCAAAATGTACTTCACGTTGAATACCAAACGGAGAAACATCTTGGCGGGCAATGACAACATCAAGACAAAGAGCAAACCGGTAATCGCAAAGCGCACCATGCCCCAACGTTCAAGAAACTCTCTGCCTTTCACTTTCAGGACCCACACGTAGAAGGCGACCATGCCAAAAACAAAATAGGCCCCGACTACAACCAAACCAAAGGCAGCCGACCACCAGTAATCGCGAAAGCCCACCAGATACGGCAGGTCGACGTTGGTCAAAGCGACCACCTTGTGCGGGTCCCAATACTGCCAAGGCCAGAACAGGTTCCAGCCCGGACCGCGGAAGAACGTACCGATGATAATCGTCACGACCCAGAGAACATGGAAGCCGAGAAAGAAGGTGAAGATTTCATACTTGCGCTCTTTGAAGCAGTAGTAACCATTGCCCTTGGGATTGATGTCGATAAAAGGAATGACCACCAAACCAACGATGATCAAGGTGGGCAGCACCACCCCGGCATGCCAGGGATCGAAATAGACCAGCATCTCTTGCAAGCCAAGAAAGTACCACGGCGCCTTCGACGGGTTCGGCGTCTTGGTCGGATTGGCCGGCTCTTCCAGCGGCGCATCGATGGTGATCGACCAAATTGAGAGCCCGATCAGCACGAAGAGCGCGACTAGAAACTCCATCCGCACCAGATGCGGCCAGGTATGGATCTTGTCATCGACCGGAAGTCTTTTTTCTTGCGTGGCGTCAGCCATGTCTAGTCCTCGCAAAACAGACGGATCGGTTGCACCCTAAACTAAAGCGACGGTCCGGAGAAACCGTCACGGCGAATGCGCCAGAAGTGCACCGCCATCAAGATGCTCGCCACGAGCGGAATGAAGATGCAATGCAAGATGTAGAACCGTAGCAAAGTGTGCGGCCCGATTTCGCCGCCGCCGAAGAGAAACGCCCGGGCGTCGTAGATTGGGTTGGCGCCGACGAATTCGGCAAAGGGACCTTCGTAGCCCAGCAGCGGCGTCGCCCGCGCCATGTTCGAGCCGACGGTGACCGCCCAGATCGCCAGCTGATCCCACGGCAGCAGGTAGCCGGTGAAGCTCAGCAACAGCGTGAGAACCAACAGCAGCACGCCGACGATCCAGTTAAACTCGCGCGGTGGCTTATAAGACCCTGTGAGGAACACACGAAACATGTGCAGCCAAACAAAGACGATCATCGCGTGCGCCGCCCAGCGGTGCATGTTGCGCATGAGCATGCCGAAGGGCATGTCGAACTCAAGATATTTCATGTCGGCGTAGGCGTATTCGGCGACCGGACGGTAGTAAAACATCAGGTAGATGCCGGTCACCGCGGTGATCAGAAACATGAGAAAAGTCAGACCACCCATGCACCAGGTAAAGCGCATGCGCACCGCATGGCGGCGGACCTTTGCCGGATGCAAATGCAGAAACACGTTGGAGGTAACCATCATGACACGGTTACGCGGCGTGTCTTCGTAGCCGTGGCGAAAGATCGCCTTCCACACCTGGCTTTCGACGATATCGTTTTTGATCTTCTCTAAAACGCTCATGATTACTTTCCGTTAGACTTTCAGCACGCTATCGGTGTATTGCTCGTCGGGTTCGCCCGAGGGGCCCATCTTGAAAACCTTGCCCTTGTCGACCACCAGCTGACCGTCCTCGCCAATTGTGACTTTGAAACGATCGAGCGGCCGCGGTGCCGGTCCTTCGAAATGCATACCGGTCCGGAAAAAACCGCTGCCATGGCAGGGGCACTTAAACTTGTTTTCCGCGGTCAGCCAGCGCGGCGTGCAGCCCAGGTGTGTGCATTTGGCGAAGATTGCATAAATGCCGCGCTCCTCGCGCACGATCCAGACGCGCTGGTCTTGCTTGTATTTTTCACTGACTTCGTTGATCGCGTAGTCGGACGGCAGGCCAGCTTTGAAGGTAGAGGGCGGTTGAAAAAGCACCCGCGGGAAAGCCGAGCGCAAAAGCCCCAGCAGCCCCAGGCCGCCGAAAACGCCAAAGCCGCCCCAGCCTAGGCGGGTGAAGAAATCTCGCCGCGACCAAATGCCATGTTTTTCTTTCTTTGCTTCAGCCATGCGCGCTCTCTATTTTTTGAACCAACTGATCAGAGATCCCCAGATGACAAAGATCAGACCACCCGTCATCAACAGCAGTCCCACCGGCCCGAAAACAAACGACAACCCCGCGCCCAGAAAAAATATTAGCACTCCCGTTCCTAGGGGGTTGAAAGGGGCTGGAGTCGACCCCCTGCTCGTTGCTTGATCCTCCGGCTTGTGGAGGAACTCCTCGCGGATCAACGCGAAGGCTAACTCTTTCAGGTCTTGGCGTCGCTCAGGATCGGCGTCCTGAATCAGACGACCAAGTTGTTGAGCCAGTCGTTCGATCTCTTGTTCACGCGCTTCGGGCGCTAGAGTGGGAGGATCTGATGTCACCTAAGATTAGAGTAAGTCATTATTATAGAAATCTTTTCTTGTCAACATTCGCGGCCCAAAGCTGTCATTTTCGGCGTAGTAAAACCACCGCAAGCGCCGCCATTCCTTGGCCGCGGCCAATCCATCCCTGCTTTTCCGTGGTCGCGGCTTTAACATTGATTAGCCTTTCGGCCACCCGCATGTGCTCCGCGACGCTGTTTTTGATGCGATCGTAGTGCGGTGCCAACTTAGGTTCTTGAGCGATCAGCGAAACATCGGCGTTGACCAACGCCCAGCGCTGGCGGCGCATTATTTTCACTACCTCATCAAGAAATAGCACGCTCGATACACCCTTATAGCGCGGATCGCTATCGGGGAAATGGCTGCCGATGTCGCCCTCGCCCAGCGCGCCCAGCAGCGCGTTAACCAAGGCGTGAAGCACGACGTCGGCGTCCGAATGGCCCAGCAGCCCCTTGGAATGGGCGATTTCGACGCCGCCTAGTATCAATTTGCGTCCGCGCACCAGCCGATGCGCGTCGAAGCCTTGGCCGACGCGAAAGTCCTGCGCCATGTGTTAAAACCCCAGCTCCGCCTGCAATCTATTCCCGTCACCCAGCAAGATCACCGGCACCTTGGTGCCCTTCTTGATGAATGTCTCCTGCTCCCGTACCACGATCAGGCCCTGCGCCAACGACAGCGAGCGCAGCACCCCAGAACTTTGCGTACCGGTGCTGGCAACCAAGAGCGCGCCGTTTTGGCGGCGCAGCCGGCAACGAATAAATTCTTTGAGTCGATGTTTCTTCTCCAAGTCGTGCTCCAACGTTGCCTGCTCCACCGGCAGAAATAATTTTTTGTGTCCCATCATCCTGAGCAGCGCCGGCCGCGCGTAGAGCAGAAACGACATCACCGACGACACCGGATTGCCGGGCAGGCCAAACACCGGCTTGCGGCCAATCCAACCGAACGCCATCGGGTGGCCCGGCCGCTGCGCCACGCGCCAGAAATCCATGCGCATGCCGGCGTCGCGTAATACTTCTTTGACGAAATCGTAGTCGCCGACGGAAACCCCGCCCGAGGTCATGATCACATCGCAACGCAACGCTTTCCTGAGCGCCGCCGCCAGCCCTTTGCGGGTGTCGCGCGCGATGCCCAACAGCCGTGGCAGCGCGCCGGTTTCCTCGATCGCCGCGGCGAGCGTGTAACTATTACTATTAACGATCTTACCAGGGGCGGGAGGGTCGTCGACGTTCAACAATTCGTCCCCGGTGGAGATGATCGCCACAGTTGGCCGTCTAAACACCGCCACCCGTGCTCGGCCGACCGATGCTAGCAAACCCAAATCCGCCGGCGCCAGCGGCTTACTTTTGGCAAGTATCACTTGGCCTTTGCGGATATCTTCGCCGGCTTTGCGAATGTGACTGCCGCGCCCATCGGTTTTCTTGATGAGCACGCGATCGCCGCTGCATTCCGTATCTTCCACGCGCACAATCGCCTCTGCGCCGCGCGGCACCGGCGCACCGGTCATAATGCGCATGGCGCTGCGATCTTCGAATCGCTGCTTAGCCACATAGCCGGCCGCGATGGTCTCGATGACCCGCAGCGTAGCCGGCGTGTTGGCGACGTCGCGCCAACGCACCGCGAAGCCATCCATCGCTGAGTTGTCGAAAGGGGGAACACTCCGCCCGGCGCGAACATCGCGCGCCAGCACGCGGCCGCGCGCGGCAAGCAGCGGAACTTCTTCTGCCGGCAGCGCGCGTATTTGTTTTAGCACGAGCGCCACCGCGCGTTCGACGGAAATCACACTGGCATAATCGCTTTAAGCTCGCTAACAATCAACTCACCGGCGCCTTTACTCACCGTTTTTGATCGTTCTGGCTTTGCGCTTTTCGATTCGGTATAAATTGGCGAATGCGCATGCTTTTGTCATGTCTCGCGGTCCTGCTGATTCTTCCGCTTTATACGGTGGTGTCGGGCCAAGTGCCGCTCAACCGCGATTTCAGGACCGCGGACCGCTCCAGCGCGGGCATCGCACCGCGCGCCGAGAACACGCCCGAGGCGGTAGTCCAGGTTTATTGTGCCCGCGCGCTCAACTGGCGCGGCATCTTCGGCGTGCACTGCTGGATTGCCACGAAAAACGAAAACGCCGCCGAGTACATCGTGCACCATGTGATCGGCTGGCGCCTGTATCGCGGCTTGCCAGTGGTGGTTTCAGCGCCGGGCATTCCCGACGGCCGTTGGTTCGGCAACGAACCCACGTTAATCGGCGAATTGCGCGGCGATGCCGCCGCTCAAGCGATTCCCAAAATCGTCGCCGCAGCCGCAAGCTACCCCTATCAGAACGAGTATCGCGTCTGGCCCGGCCCCAACAGCAACACGTTTATGGCGCATATCGGCAGACAGGTTCCTGAACTAAAAATGGATCTGCCGGCGACGGCCATCGGCAAAGACTTTCCGATTAACGGGTCGATCGTCGACCGCACCCCCAGCGGCACCGGCTATCAGGTTTCTATGCTGGGATTGCTAGGCGTCACGATGGCGCGCGAAGAAGGCCTGGAATTGAACTTGCTCGGTCTCAATTTCGGCATCGACTTCGATCGGCCAGCACTCAAACTCCCTTTCGTCGGCCGCATCGGCGTCGGCGAACGCTAGTACCCGCTTGCACGCGCCCGGTAGGTTGGGTTCGCGAAGCGTAACCCAACATGGCGCTTCACCGCATTTCCTTCGACACCCGCACCGCGCTGATGACCGCCCCGACGCAACAGAGCGCCGCGGCTGTCCAATAGGCATAGTGAAAGCCGCGCATAAACGCATCGAGCCCTGCAGCGCCGTTGCCCGCCGTCATCTGCAATTTGAGATCGTTGAGAGCGATGCCGCCAAGCTGCGCGCTGACGACCGTCGCCGCCAGCGCCGCGCCAACGGAATAGCCCAGGCTGCGCACGATCGACAAAAACGACGAGCCGACACCCAAGCGTGAGCGCGGCAGCGAGCTCATCAGCAAGTTATTATTCGGCGTCTGAAACAGCCCCATGCCAAAACCCAGGAAGAACAAACAAACGACAATCGGCAGCGCCGCAGTCGTGGGCGAAACAAATCCTAAGAACACAAACGCAATCGCGGTGACCGTCATGCCGAGCGCGCAAAGATTCTCGGCGCGAAAGCGCTCCGACATCCAACCGGTCAGCGGTGCCAAGAGCGCCATGGCAAACGGCATCGGCGCGATCAGCACGCCGGCACGGAGCGGATCGAGCCCCATCGCCAGCTGCAGAAAAAACGGCATGAGCAAAATATTGACGCTCATGGCGATAAAGCTGATCAAACGCGCCGCGTTTCCCAATGTAAATGCCGGAATGCGGAACAGGCTCAAATCGAGCAGCGGCGCTTGGACGCGCTTCTCCCAAGCAATAAAGAAAGCCAGCGCCGCGCTCCCTGCCGCAAGCGGGAGCAGCACCGGCAGCGTCGACCAACCGCCCTTCTGCGCGCTCGTCAAGCCGTAGAGCAAAAGCGAAATCGCCAACGCGAAAGCGATGGCGCCGGCAACATCGAAGGCACTCTTTCTTTCACCCGATCCCTTGAAACTATCAGCCGGCAGCAGCACACGCGCGGCGCAGAAACCCACGCAGGCCAGCGCCGCCGAAATAAAAAAATTCGAGCGCCAGCCGAAACCATGGGTCAGCAAACCGCCCAGCACCGGCCCCAGCGTGTAGCCCATGGCCGATATGGTCCCGCCGGCGATGCCCATGGCGCGGCCGCGCTCCTCAGGCGGAAACAACGCGGTCACCAATGCGAAATTATTCGCCATGATCAGAGCGCTGCCGGCCGCTTGCAAAGAGCGGAAAAAAATAAGCTGTCCGGCGCCCTGTGCCAGCCCCGCCGCTAGCGAGCTCAGCGCGTAAAAAATGAAGCCGACCAGAAAGAGTTTGCCAACGCCGACGAGATCGGACATGCGGCCGCAGGGTAAATAGAGCGAAGCCGTGATCAACGCATAGACCAGCGCAATCCAACTCGCCAAGGTCAAATCGGCGTTGAACTCCGTGATAATCACCGGCAGCGCCACGCTCAACTGCCCGGTGTCCGAAGTAACGATTAAAGTGGCGATCGAGGCCACCGAAAGCGACCACCAGCGGCGGCGTTTGGCGTCGGCAGAATGCTTCGACAAGCTCAGCATGAACGGATTCCTCGAATCAAATGAACTCTTATTCCGTTCGTCCTGAGCTTGTCGAAGGACTCCGAACAAGACGGCGGTGCCGTAGCGCGATCACCGTAAAATAGGCCAGAATCGCCCTCTTTTCTCAATTAGCTTTAGCGGCACGCCGTAGATCTCTTTCAGCAAATTGGGCTTCATCACCTGCGCGGTGTCGCCCGCGTGCAAGACTTTGCCACCCTTCAGCACCAAGGCTTTCTTGAACAGCGGCAAAACTTCTTCGATATGATGCGTGACATAAATCAGCGCGGGAATATTTTTGCGCTTGGCAAAATCGCTCAAGCTCATAAGAAACTGCTCGCGCGCGCCCGGGTCCATGCCGGCGCAGGGCTCGTCGAGAATAATCAGGTAGGGCTTGGTCATGCGCGCCCGCGCGATCAGCACGCGTTGCTGCTCGCCCTGTGACAATGTGCCAAACTCGCGCTTGGCCAAGTGCGCGCAACCCAATTCTTTCAAATTGCGCTGCGCCAGTGCCAACTCGCTCTTGCTCGCCTGTCCCCAGAAACCGCCGAGATACCCGATCTGCGCGAACCGGCCAGAGACGACCGTGTGGATGACGAGCTCTTGAGATGGAATTTCGAACGCTAGTGTCGCGGTCACCCAGCCGATGCTTTTGCGCAACTCGGGCAAATAAGTTAGCGCTTCACCCCTGCGCAAGATGTCGCCGCCGGCATTGGGCCAGAGATAACCGCTGGCAAGCCTGAGCAACGTCGTCTTCCCCGAACCGTTCGGCCCGAGTATCGCCCAATGCTCGCCCGGCTGCACCGTCCAGTTGATGGAATGGAGAATCTTCTTGCGACCGTCGCCGATATAGGAAACGTTGCGCAGTTCAAAGGCTGGCGTCGTATTCATGCTCGAAGCATGAAAGTGACCGGAATCAGGGCAAGTTTCAACCGCCGGAGCAACTTGCAGATTTCTATAACGCAATCGTTTCGACGAGTTGCATCTCTTCTGCCGTCAAGGGCGCTAATTTCTCCGCTGCCAAATCCTCTTTCATGTGCTGCTCGCTGGTCGTGCCGGTGAGCGGCAGCATGCCGATCTGCATCGCGAAGCGAAAGATCACCTGCGCCGGGCCAGTGCCCAAGCGTCCGGCGATGTCGTGAATTTCCTGGGTGCGGAGGTATTGGACATTGGCCGTCAACAAAGAGAAGCCTTGATAGATAATACCCTCGGCGTTGCAAATTTGCCGCACATGATAGTCCCAACCCATCTGCGCATAGCAACGATTCTGCACCATCATCGGTTTGACCTTGACCTGTTCACACAGGAGCTTTAGCTGCGGCGCGGTGATGTTACTGACGCCGATCATCTTCGTCTTGCCCGCATGATAAAGCGCCTCCATGGCGGCCCACACTTCCCAATCGCGATCGTCCAATCCGCGCCGCGAATAAGGCGAATGCAGAACGTAAGAATCGAGATAATCGGTGTGCAGGTGTTTGAGCGAGATCGCGAACGACTGCGTTACTTGATCGGTGATCCTCGCCGAAGCATCGTAGGGCTCTTGACCGCCCTGGCCGTCGGGCGAGGTGAACTTGGTCTGGACAAACAAGCTTTCCCGTTTGACACCTTTCTTGGCAAGCGCAAGCAAGGCGTCACCCACCAAAGCTTCTTGATAATGAATCAACTGATTCGCCGTATCGATCGCGGTGAATCCCGACTCCACCGCCAGCTCGACCAAGCGCGCGGTGGCCTCTTTTTTCCAAGCCGTGCCGTACATAAAACTCGGAACGGTGATCTGGTTGTGACTGATCAATGCCATGACACCAATGCTATTAGAGTTCACCGGACAAAGATAGCGCCTTCGCGGACCTTTGCAGCGGAGCATGTGCGCGCCTCAGTGCAAGCTCTAGAATTCGATTAGGCTAGCAGGAACGCCCGCTCGACTTTGCTCGGGGGGCCAAGAATTTTGCTGGTGCAAGATTCTTGGGGAACCAGACTTCCATGAGGCTCTCGGTGCACGTGGCCGCAAAAATCTCCGCGCTCTGCGAGATGTTCCCGCAAAGGGCGAAGACCCAGATTATTAACGACCTCTTATCGACGGCATTGGAGCAGTTAGAGAAATCGCTCGAAGGTACCCATCCCTGGGAGGAGAGCGAAGAAGGCCTCGAGAATCTCCCCACGCAGAAAACGAACTACCAGGCATTGGTTAAAAAACATTTGGAGGAAGTCGAGGCGAGCGATCGCGGCGCTGCAGTTGAACCCATGCCCGCTGGGCGTAGACGAACAGGAAAATGAAAGCAACGCAGATCAGAGCGGAAGAAGGACGAAGCGCCCGAAGAGACGCGTACGAGTCGCGCCCTGTCGGCGGCATACAATGGCAGACCTCGACGATGTTCTCCGTCAGATTATCCGCGAGGAACTCCCGGCGAGGTGATGAAGAATGACCCCAATAGAGCTCGAATCCTCAATAGGCAATAACAGTGGCAGAACTAATCATCGGATCATGAGACTTCCCGAAGTAAAAGCGATCACGGGCCTATCTCGAAGCACGATCTATTTTCGAATCGCACTGGGGACGTTCCCGAAACAGGTTCCCTTAGGCGGACGTACAGTCGGCTGGTTGGAGGCTGAAATCCAAAATTGGTTACACGAGCAGGTCGAAGCAAGCCGGCAACCGGGTGAGTCAAATTCATCATGGAATTGATTGTGGGCCGGGAAGGCACTGACTTTTCGGCGCGGCATGACCACACTGCTTGCCGCATGCGGGTAAGCCTGCATGCCGAAATATTCAACCGCCGTTGAGTACGTCCCGCTTTTAGACTGACAGTGATTCGCTACCTGCCTTGAGCCCATCCAAATAATCCGCCCAAGCCTGCATCATCTTGCGTCGTTCAGGTAGATGCTCGGCGAAATTATAAGCGGCACTGACCGTGTTACGATCAGCGTGAGCCAGCTGACGTTCTATCGCTTGATGATTCCAGCCTTGCTCGTGCAATAGCGTGGACGCCATACTGCGGAAGCCATGGCCGGTCATCTCGTCTTTCGTGTATCCCATCCGCCTCAGCGCGGCGAGAACAGCGTTTTCGCTCATCGGCCGCTCGTGTGTACGCGCACTAGGGAAGATATAGCGAGGCATGTGCGGTCGCGCGACGAACTCTCGATTGGTCACGGGCTCGAGCTCTCGGAAGATCTCAACTGCCTGGCGCGAAAGAGGAACGATGTGCTGTTCGCGCATCTTCATCCGCGCCGCGGGTATACGCCACTCGGCCTTTTGTAGATTGATCTCTAGCCACTGTGCACGGCGAAGTTCCCCCGGCCGAACGAACACCAGCGGCGCGAGCCGCAGCGCGCATTTAGTCACGATATAACCCTGATAGGAGTCGATGGCTCGAAGCAGTTCGGCGATTCTCTTGGGCTCTATGATCGACGCGTGATGCTTTTCCTTCGGCGGGGGAACGGCGCCGCGAAGATCGCCCGTCGGATCGCGATCGGCGCGACCCGTCGCAACAGCGTAACGGAAAACTTGCCCGCAGTTCTGCAATGCACGATGGGTGGTTTCGAGGGCACCGCGGTTTTCAATTCGACGCAATACTGTGAGCAATTCGGGTGCCTTGATTTCCGCGATAGGTCTCTTCCCAAGCCATGGGAAGATGTCATTTTCGAGTCGACGCAAAATCCGCTCCCCATGACCGGGTGTCCAACCACCCGAAAACTTCTTGTGCCACTCTCGAGAAATCGCTTCAAAACTCTCCGCGCCTGTTTGCGCGATTTTCGCCGCCTTACGTGCCTCGCCAGGGTCGATGCCATTGGCGAGATCTGAGCGCGCGTTGTCACGTCTCTGCCTCGCCGCTTTTAAACTCACCTCGGGATAGACTCCAAAGGAAATGCCTTTCTCCATGCCACCATAGCGATATTTCCAACGCCACCACTTCCTGCCGGCGGGAGTGACGAGCAGATACAGGCCACCACTATCGAATAACTTGAAGGGCTTCGCCTGAGGTTTCGCAGAACGAATGGCTACGTCAGTCAGCGGCATGTGGGGGTAACTCACTTTCCATGTCTACCAGTTGCCCCCAAAGTTACCCCAAATATGGGGTAGCTCTGGCTGGACAGCATCGGACCATGCCGGACATTATATACTATATAGTTTTATATTTACAGAGACTTATTGGACTTATTGGGATCAGGCCGGATGTGAAATTGGTGGAGGCGGGGGGAATCGAACCCCCGTCCGAAGGTCTTCCGCCAGATATGACTACATGCTTAGCCGATGTTTTGGTTTCGCTTTACGATCCCCCAGCGGCTGGGTCTCTCAAGCTATCCGGCTTGGATCTCGGCCTCATCACCCCCGGCGGGAGAATCGGCCCATCCCACTAAATGACGTCTTATCCAATCCCGTGGGAGAAAACCGGTAAGACGCTAGCTGCGGTTAGGCAGCCAGTTTGTATTCGAAATTGTCTGCGTTTAATTTGCAGAGCTGTTTGTTTAACGGGACAACAGCACCCCGGCATGCCACTCTGACTTCCCACCCCCGTCGAAACCACATCGCCCCCATGTTTTGAAAGTGTAATCATTCGACGGCGCAAATGCCAGTCTCCGGGCGGCGGTTTCAGCAACGAGCCTTGGCGTCATCTTGCGATACGCTTGGCCAGTTCACGCGGCGAGCCCATCGCCAGCGACATCGGAACCATCAAAGCGCTGATGACGATGAGTCCCCAGATGGCGATGGAATAGCTGCCCTTCCAGTCAAAAATGAGCCCCATCACCAGCGGGCCGACGACGCCAGCACCGACAGAGGATCCTTGCAAAATACCCAAGATGCCACCGATGGTGCGCGTGCCAAACATGATGCTGCCAACGGCGCCGCGCATCGGCACGAGGCAGCCAAAGCTGACACCGAACAACAGCGCGAAGGGCACCGTAGCCCAGACCGAGCGAACCGCCACCACCTGCAGATATAAAAGACCAATCCCCATCATCGCGGCGACAGCGGCCAAGACGATGCGGTAGTCCATTCTATCCAACAGCCAACCGCCGCCCACCCGGCCGATGCCGCTGAAGACAAACATGATCGACATGACGACCGACGCCCAGGCGGCGCTCAGTCCGATGTCCTGCTGCAAGTACGGAATCATGTGGACTTGGAAGGCTGAGTTGACGATAAAAGTGCCGGCCAAGTAGGTCGTGAAGAGCCAGAACTCTTTGGTGCGCAGCACCGCGCGGAGCGTCAGGCCGGCATCGGGCTGCTGGCGCGCGGCGCTCGCGCCGCCAACAGTCGCGCCACACTTTTCCGGCGGGTCGCCATCGGGGCGCAGGCCGTAGGGCTCGGGGCGGTCGCGCACAATCATACTGAGCAGAGTGATGCTGACCAGCACCAGCACGCCATAGCCGATCAGCACCGCGCGCCAGCCGTAGGCGTCGATGATCTGCGTGTTAAGAATGACGATAGGCGAGCCGAAAATCGGACCGGTGACGGCAATGCCGGTAGCCAAGCCACGATTGCGGCGAAACCAGCGCGAGATGATCACCGGCCAGGTGACCGCGTGGCTGACGCCCGACGCGCCAAGGGAAACGATCACGAAAAAAACAAAAAAGGTCACGACGCCGGTGGTAAAGCCCAAGCCGACAAAGCCAATGCTCGAAACCACCGCGCTCCAAAAAATTAATTTGCGCGCGCTGACACGATCGAGCAAGAAACCAATCGCCGGGCTAACGATGCCCGACTCCAACTGGCGCAGCGACATAGCCGCCGACAATACCCAGCGGTCCCAGCCAAAGGTGCGCTCGATGGGGATCATCAGAACGCCGAAGCCTTGGAAGTAGGCTGCGGAGAAAATCGTGTTGGTGAGAACGCTGGCGGCCACCAAGTACCATCCGAAAAAAATTCTCGGCTTGTGGCCCAGCTTGGCAGCCGTGTCATTCATGCCGCGCTTCCGCGGCGATCGCAGTTTTCAGAGAAAATCATCGCGTTGGCTCGAAGAGGTATCTCTGCACCATCGCAAGTTTTTAAGTTTCTTGCCAGTGAAAAGTGCATTCACGCCAAAATCATCGCCCCCCCAGCTAAGAATCGGCTAGCTGCGGGCTCTTTCCGACTCCCTCCGCGCAAGCCCGTTGACCCGCCCCGGCGCTTTCGTTTCGGGCTTCGCTGACCTAACGATTGTTGCCACGACAGGACAGTCGCTGCAGTTCTAGTCGAAAAATTTCGGCATCGAATCGGCAATACGTTGCTCTTGAGGAGACATAGCTATGGGAACAACAGTTATTGCCTGGCATGAGTTCTTTGCGGCGCTGGGCCGCCAGCCGGCCGCGGCTTTAAGCGAGTGGCTGAGCGCTTGGCGCTTTGGCGAGGAGGGGGTCAGCCTGCGAGTTGAATTCGCGAAACAATTACCAGCGTACGAAGACGCCACACCGGCTGCCGCCCCGGCGTGTAGCGAGAAACTCCATTGAACCCGGCCGTGGCGTATCCGCTTTTCTTGAAAGCGCTCGGCTTCGGTTTGATCTGGCTGTCGTTTGTGCTGGTCTTAGCAGCCTTGCTGCTCTCGCAGCGCCGCGAATATTTTCTGGGTGAACCCTACAAATATGTCATCACGCTAGCGGTTGCCGTGCTTGGCCTGTGCGCGATGATCGCGCTTGGTGTTGTCTCCGCAAAGAGCCAGAGCCATCAAAGCATTCGTTCATCGTTCGATCGAGGATAAATCACCTTATGTTGCGCGCTCGTTTCATCGCGACCTTACTGTTCATCGCACTCTCGCTCTTTGCGCACAACACTGGCGCTGAAGCAAGTGCCACCTCTGGCAAAGTCGCCATCGATAGCCAATCCCTCGCCGCGGGCATCGGTTTTAGCTGGGGCAGCGGCGCCCTCGTTTTCGACGGACGGAAGTATCCTTTTTCGTTCGACGGCGTGACCTTCATGGACTTCGGCTTCAGTCGCGCCAACGCCGTGGGAGAAGTCCACAACTTGGCCGACCTCGCAAAGTTCAACGGCACCTATTTCGCCACCGAAGCCAATCTTGCGGTCGGGGGCGGAGGCGGCCTCATGACTTTGCGCAATGAACATGGAGTGGTCATGCACTTGGCATCGATCTCTCAAGGCGCGCGGCTCCAGATTGGCACCAGTGGCTTACGGGTAAACCTGTGGCAGCGTCTGCACTGAGCCGCAATCGAGTAAGAACATTCACATAGCCCGTGCCCGCTTCAATATTATGCATCATACCTCGGGCGAGTCTGCCTCGGCCTCATGACGCGTTGCCCAACGAAAACGCACTTCATGTCTCTTTCGGCACTGGCACGGTGCTCGCAATTGAGATGGTATCGGGAGGGAGCAACCATGCGCCACGGCAGACTTCTAATAGTGCCAGCGATCCTGTCTTTGATACTAACACAAACGCCTCAAGTCTTGGCCGCCGACTACTACACGTATTGCGATCCGGACGGCAGACTCGTCATCTCCAACAAGAAACCGCCCGAGGGCAGTAAGATCATCAAGAAGCAGCAGCTGCCGGATACCCCCAAAGAGGCAGCCAACGTGTCCGACGATGGCACAACGGCCAAAATCGAAAGCGGCGAGCCGGCCAAAAGCGCCGGAGCCTCGGCGCAGTGCATTGAACGCCCACAAAAACGCAGCATCCGCATGAGCATGGTTGCATGAGCATGGTTGCATGAGCTAAAAACATCAACCAAGCAATAGAGGAAACAACTATGATAAGGAAATTTGGCAAGTTGATGTTGTCGACAACGACATTTCTGATCGGCTTCTACGTTGCGACCATCATGAGGAACGTGTTCTATGCGATCTATGGCACACCGCAGCCGTTTTAGAGTTTCAAAGCAACGCTAAGGTCCTCTTCTTCACTGCAGCGCAACCCGAACTCCACCAAAGCATTCTCTTCCTTAAAGTCGCATTGACTTTCACGGCAGCGCAGTACATGTAGTAACCAGCCTTGCGCCTTAGGTTACTATGAAATATCTGCGTTTCACCGTGCACTCGTTTGCCCTCGCGATCCTTTGCACCACGGCACCCTGTGCCTGGAGCGCGGAACGCACGCCGGAAAAAGTCCGCATTGCCGTTTCGTCAAAGTCGCTGGGCTTCCTCGACACCTGGGCCGCCAAGGAGCGCGGCTTTTTTCGCAAACATGGGCTCGAGGCGGAAGTTATCGCCATGCGTCCGCCGCTCACCATCGGCGCGCTACAAGCCGGCGAGATCGACTATGCCATCGGCGCTAGCACGACTTCGCGCGGCGCCATCTCTGGCGCGCCGGTGCGGATCGTCTCTTTGGCGCTGCGCTCGTCGTTTCATACGTTAGTCACGCGGCCCCAGATCAAGACGATCGCTGACTTGCGAGGCAAGACCATCGCCGTGACTGTCGGCGCGGCCGACGATTTCGTTGCGCGCCACCTGTTGCGGCGCGGCGGCGTCGAACCACGCGAGGTTCAATTCGTCAACATGGGCGGCTCCGACACACGGTTTCCGGCGCTGGCCACCGGCACCATCGACGCGTCACCGCTTTCGTTGCCATTTTTCCTGGTGGCTAAAAGACAGGGCTACAATCTTCTCGGCACCGCAGTCGACGTATTGGAAATGGCCACCGTCGGCATCGGAACATCAACCCGCAAGATTCAGCAGGAGCGCGAGCAAGTGAAGAAAATGATCCGCGCCCAAGTGGACACGCTGCGCTGGATCAAGACCCAAAGAAACGAAGTCGTGCCATTCTTGCAGAAATTCTACGACCTCGACGAAGCCATGGCAATGGAGTCACACGCGATTTACGCGAAGCTGATCATCGACGATGCGCGCCCGCTGGGGAATGCGATCAAGACCGTGCTCGACCAGCAGGGCAAGCCGGATCTGCCTTTGGATCGCGTGGTCGATGCTTCGCTCGTCGAAGAAGTGCTGCGCGAGCGGAGATAGCGTTTTTAAAGTAACGATATCGCGATAGGTATTTTAACTGAATTTTTCACCACGAAGACGCGAAGGACACGAAGGTTTTGTAAGAACAAATTTCCGAACTTCGTGCTCTTCGTGCCTCCTTCGTGGTGAATACATTTCTACGGAACGCTTAAGAATCTGGGATGGCTGATAACAGCATTCGCATAGTCGACATCGACGGCCATGTGCGCGAGGCCGACGATCTCTTTGAAAAATATCTCGAAGCCCCCTACCGCGACCGCGCGCCCAAGATCGAAAAGGTCGCCAATGGCCAGTTGCTTTTCAAACTTGAAGGCAACATGCATCACCGGCGACCGGATGAATCGCCGTTTAGAATCAAGACCGACGGCACGCCGGTGAACGAAGGACGCCATCTCGCGACTAATCCTAAGCAACGCCTCCAAGCGATGGATCGCGACCGCATCGAGCGCGGTCTGTTATTTCCCTCGGCGGGTTTGTATCTGACCTCGGTGAAAGAAGAATCCTACGCCGCAGCGCTATGCCGCGCCTATAATAATTGGCTGTACGATTACTGTGGCGAAGACAGAAAAAGACTGATGGGCGTCGCCGCCCTCCCCGTGCAAGACGTCAACCTCGCCATCGCCGAAGCCAAGCGGTGCGTCAAAGAACTCGGCTTCAAAGGCGTCTTCATCCGCCCCAACCCCGTCAAAGGGCGCAGCATCGACGATCCGTACTACGATCCGCTTTACAAGGCCGTGGTCGAGCTCGGGGTCCCCTTATTAATTCACGAGGGCTCCGGCGCTTTTCTGCCCACGGCCGGCGCCGACCGATTCGTCGGCCAATGGTTTTTCACCCACACGATCTCCCATCCATTGGAGCAGATGCTCGCGAGCCTAAGCATGATCTGCCGTGGCGCTTTGGAGCGCCATCCGGAACTCCAGTGCGTATTTTTAGAATCCGGCGCCGGCTGGCTGCCCTACTGGCTCTGGCGCATGGACGAGCACTACGAGATCCTGCCGTTCCAAGTGCCATGGTTGAAGATGAAACCGAGCGAATATTTTCGCCGCCAATGCTTCGTCTCCTTTGAAGCCGACGAAACCCGGCTCGGCGAAGTGATCTCATCCATCGGTGCGGACCGCGTGGTTTTCGCCTCGGATTATCCGCACTGGGATGCGACGTTTCCAGGAGTGACAGATATGATTTTGAATCGCGCAGATCTCAGCGGCGATACCAAACGAAAAATTATGGGTGAGAATTCAGCGAAGCTACTAAAATTGAATTAATCGAAGAGTTTCGGGTTTCGCGTTTCGTGTTACGGGTCAACTCCGGAAACTCGAAACCCTAAACCTGCAACTCGAAACCAAAACCGGAGGTTTTATGGCCGACATACCCAAACTCGTATCCGCGATGGGCCGCGCCGAGCACGACCGCATCTTTGTGCGCGAATTCGATTTAAACAAAGACCTGCTCGGCAAGATCAGCTTCTCGCAGATGGTCTGCTTGATGCTGCAAGGCCGTCTGCCGACGGCGGACGAAGGCAAGATGATCGACTCTATGCTGATCGTGCTGGTCGACCACGGCATGACCACTGGCGCCGCCGCCGCGCGCATGACGTTTCACTCGGCGCCGGAAGCCATCCAGGGCGCAGTCGCCGCAGCGATCCTCGGCGCCGGCAGCGTCCATCTCGGCTCGTCGGAATACTGCGCGAAAATGTTGAACGACGCGCTCGCGAAAGAATCAAAGGACGCCGACCTCGACGCCGTCGCGCTGAAAACCGTCGAACGCCGTTTGGCCAACAATCAATTGATTCCCGGCATCGGCCACGGTATCCACACCGACGGCGACCCGCGCGCTGCGCGACTCTTCGAAGTGGCCCAGGAAACCAAAGTCTACGGCCGCAACTGCGAGCTGTTGAAGAAAATCGGCAAAGTCGCCGACCAGAAAGTCGGCAAGCACTTACCAGTGAACGTCACCGGCGCCATCGCCGCGATCTCCCTCGATATGGGCTTTCACTGGCAGATGACGAAAAGCTTCGCGATCTTGGGTCGCGCCCTCGGTGGCCTCGCCCACGTCGGCGAAGAGATCCGCCGGCCGATTGCGCGCGGTATTTCTAATATGATTCGCGACAATTTGCAGTACGAGCCCGAGAAATAGCGCGCGGCGCACGCGGTTGCGGGTTTTGGGTTTCGAGTTGCCGGAGGCCTGGCGCAGTCCGGTAAGGTATCAACGAATGAAGCGTTCTTGATGCTCGGCCATTTGCTGCAGAGTTTCGCCTACACCTGGATCTATCGCCAAGGCATCGTTGCCGGCAAAAGCACCCTGAGCCAAGGCATTCGTTTTGGTGTCGCCATGGCGTTCGTCACCGCCGTGCCGGTTTACCTTTACTACTACGCGGTGCAACCGACACCCGGGGCGCTGGTCGTCAAGCAGATCATTTTTGAATCCATCGCCGTCATCATCAAAGGGGCGGTTGTGGCTTTCCTCAACCCGCTCAATCGGTGATTGCGCTCACTGATTTCACCGAGGTCATGGAAATTTCCCGCGGCCAATGCTAGGAGAATGCAAACGCCGCGCAAAGGAAAGTTTTCCATGCTGACTTCACTCAAGATCGACAATCGTATCGATGCCCATCTGGGCGTTCCCGAAGGCATCGGCAAACGGCCGGTGATCATTCACATGCACGAGCGCTACGGCATCGTGCAGCACACGATGGATCTCGGCGAGAAATACACTCAAGCCGGTTACGTGACGATCGTCCCCGACTATTTTTCGCGCTTCACCGGTGACCGGCAAAAATTGGCCGATGGCAATGATCGCTGCGAGTTGGACGACGAGCAGGTTCTGCAGGATACCGACGCGGTCATGGAATATTTGCGCACGGTGCCGCAGGCCGACATGAGCAAAGTCGCCATGTCCGGCGTCTGCCAGACAGGTCGGCAACCGATCCTCGTCGGCGCCAAGCGCGACTATCTGAGCGCGGCGGTCGTCCTCTACGGCGCCGTCTACGACGCCGATTGGAAATCGCATGCGATGCGCCCCGAGTCCATCGAAAAACTGATGCAGGAGATCAAATGCCCGCTCACCGCCGTCTTCGGTGAGCTCGATAACTTGATTCACCAAGACAACATCGTGCGCATGTGCGGTGTGCTCGCCGCCGCTAAAAAGAGCTTCGGCATCCGCGTCTACCCCGACGCGCCGCACGGTTTTCTGAACGACACCATGCCCGGGCGCTATCGACAAACCCAGAGCGACGCGGCCTGGAACCAAATTACGACGTTCTTGCGCTCGGTCTTCGCCGGCGAGTGGAGAAAAGACCGGGCTTACTGGCGCTTCGAAGCCGATAGTTCGGTGGACTACGATTTCACTGCGATGAAACGCTGGGAATAGCGCTGCTTCGCAGCGCTATTCCCAGCAGATTCCAGATTACAAATTCCAGATTCCAGATAAGCTCGACGGATACGCGGGGGGTTCCACCTGGAATATCGAATCTGTAAGTTGGAGTCGCGCCGCGCGCAGAGCGCGCCCGCGCTATCTTGACAGCGGGAGGCCTGCCGAATACATTCGCCTCACCTGTTTCCGAAGGAGCCCGTTACGGCTAAACAAGAACAAGATGCCTTCGACCTGGTGTCCGTCGATGAGTCGAATCCGCTAACGACTAATCGCACGTGGCAGCGCTGCCGCGAGTTCATTTCCAATTGGCTCGGCGTTATCGGTGTGGTCGGCTTCTTTGTACTTTGGGAGCTGTCGACCCAACTCGAAATCCTCAACCCCTTCTATTTTCCACCCGTCAGCAGGATCGTTAGCAAAGGCTACGAGCTGTTCGCCAACGGCACCATCTGGGAGCACATGTGGTTCAGCCTAACTAACTTTACCATCGGCTTCGCCGTCTCGGTGGTGCTTGGCGTCGTTATCGGCGTGCCCATGGGCTGGTACCGCAGCGTGCATAAAACGTTCGACCCGCTGCTGTCCGGTATTTACGCGACACCGCTGATCGCGCTCTTGCCGCTAATCATCATGATGTTCGGCCTGGGTGCGATCTCGAAGATCATCATGACCGTGCTCGCCGCGGTCTTTCCGATCCTTATCAACACCATGGTCGGCATCGCCAACACCGACAATCGGCTCATCACCATGGCGCGGGCGTTCGGCGCGCGCGACAGCCAGATTTTCATGAAAGTATCGCTGCCGGGATCGCTGCCCTACATTGTCGCCGGCATGCGCGTCGCGCTTGGCCGCGCGCTGGTCTACATCGTCGTCGCCGAACAGTACGGTGCGGCAACAGGATTGGGCTATCTCAGCTCCGTCGCGGCGCAGCGCTTTCAGATGCCCGCCATGTTCGTGCCCATCGTCATCATCGCCGGCTTAGGCGCCGGGCTCAACGAAGCGCTCAAAATCCTTGAGCGGCGCCTCGAAAAGTGGAAACCGCCGAAAGCTTAGCAGGCGCGAACGCGCCTGCGATTCCAGATTACAAATTCCAGATTCCAGATGGGTTGGAGGAAACTGCGAAATTGCAATCTGGAATCTGTAATTTGGAATTTTATGGGAGGAACTAATGAGATTAGTTTGTAGACTCTCTTTATTGGTGCTGCTCACACTGGCCCTGGGTAATCCCGCTGAGGCCGGCGAAGCGTTGCAAAAGATGACCGTCGGCCAAGCCGGCGTCAACCCGGGCGCCGGCCTCTTCGCCATCGCCGTGAACCAAGGCCTGTACAAAAAACATGGCCTCGACGTGGAGATAATCAAGACCAACACCACCGCTGCGGTTCAAGCCATGCTGGCGAACAAAATGCAGATGGCCACCGGTGCCGGCATGGCGGCGTTCATCACGGCACAGCTCGAAGGCGCGCCGGGCTTCACACTCGTGGGCTCGTGGGTCAACACCTTCCCGTACAAGATCATGGCGCAGAAAGGCATCAAGAAGGTCGAAGATCTAAAGGGCAAGACCGGCCACGTCGGCGCGCCGTTTGGGACGATCCCTGACACCGCGCTGCGCTTTGCGTTAAATCGCTTGAAGATCGACGCCGAGAAAGACGTCAAGCTAGTGCAGCATTCCAACGCCGATCCGGCGAGCATTCTCGCCGCCATGGAGAAGGGCGAAGTCCAGTTTGGTATCTTGGCGCCGCCATTCGACCTCATTGCTGAACGCCGCGGCTATGAAATGTTGCTGGCCTTGCCGGGCCTGGGCATCCCTTGGCAGCAAAACGGTGAGATCGTGCCGACGGCGTACTTGAAATCCAACCGCGACAACGTCGTGCGCCTCATGCGCGCCACCGCCGAGGCTTCGAAATTCTACTTCGAGAACAAAGAAAAAACCGTCGATATCATGACCGAGTATCTCGGCCGCCCGCGCAACGAGACCGAGTACGCTTACAATCAGTTCAAGAATTGGACCGACAAAAACCATCGGCCACAAGTTGAGACCGTCAAGACGACACTGGAGGCGATTAAGAGGACAACTCCGAAAGCGGCGACGGCCAACGCCGCGACGTTTGTCGATACCAGCATCGCCGATCAGTTGGTTAAGGAAGGCTACTACAAATAATCCTCGTCGAGGATGGAGGATTGATGATGGAGGATCGTCGCGCTGAAAACTCTATCCTCGATCTTCCGTCCTCGATCCTCGTTTTTCGGTGCAATAGAATTGACCCACGCACACCGCGGTGTTAGCATCCGCGCAGTCCGAAAAACCAAGGAGAACGCGATTCGTGAAGCTTTATAATTTCGATCTTCTCGCCTATCCCCATGTACCCGCCGACGCGCCACGCACGCCGGTGCCGAGCAGCTTCTTCGATCCTGCTAAAGGCTCGGCAAATTACGCCGAACACCTCGAAGAGATGGCCTATTGCGAAGAGCTGGGCTTTGACGGTGTGGTGTTTAACGAACACCACTACAGCGCCTACGGCACCATGCCTTCGCCCAATCTGATTGCCGCCGCGCTCAGCCAAAAAACCAAGAAGATCAAAATCGGCGTGTTGGGCAATATCCTGCCGCTGCGCAACCATCCGGTGCGCGTCGCCGAAGAGTACGCCATGATCGACTGTTTGAGTGGCGGCCGGCTGATCGCCGGTTTCGTGCGCGGCATTCCGCCGGAATATATTTGGTACGGCGTGAACCCATCCGAATCGCGCGGCCGCTTCATGGAAGCCTACGACCTGATCATTAAAGCGTGGAAAGAGCCGGTGTGGAGCTACGAAGGAAAATTTTTTAAGCTGCACGATTGCGCCATCTGGCCGCGCCCCATGCAGCAGCCCCATCCGCCCATCTGGATCGCCGCGCGCAGCGCCGAATCGATCGAATGGTGCGTCGATCGCCACCTCCCCTGCGCACAGGTCTATCAGACCACCGGCCAGATCGAGGACACTTTCACTTACTATCGCGGCAAAGCCAAGGAAGCCGGCTGGGAAGCGACGCCGGATAAATTTATTCTCTGCCGCCACACTTACATCGACGAAACCGACGCCAAAGCGCGCGCCAACGTCGAGGCGGCCATGCATTACTTCTTCACCGTGTTTAACCGCGGCTTTAACGAAGCGTTGAATAAAGACGCTGTCAGCAAAGATCTGCAAGCCGCGATGATGAGCGACCGCTCGTTTAGCTACTTCCGCGAAGGCAACCGCGAACGCTTCGACTTTTCCAAGATGGATACAGATGGTTTGATCAAGTCGGGCTATCTGATTTGCGGGAGCCCCGACAGCGTTGCCAAGCAGATCAAAAGTCAGATGAGCCAAGTTGGCGCCGACCACTTCATGGGCATGTTCCACATCGGCAACTTGCACCATGACAAAGTCATTAACTCGCTCAACTTGTTCAAGAAGGAAATCATGCCGCAACTGCATTGAAGGATCTCTTTAGCGCAAGAGAAACGCCGCACGCGGGAGCGCGCTGCGGCGTTTCTTTTTATTGTAAGGTGTGGTGCGTCCGCGAACCGCAACGCAACGATGCGCACTAACCGATGCGGTTCCCAGTTGGCCGCCGCATCCTAGCCCGAATTATTCATGCGACGGGGAAAACCCATGACACTGTGTCGATCGAAGTGGAACTCTGGAGAAGCGAAGGCATCAGCGCAGATCGTTCGGTTTGATTTGCCGATGCTGGGCATCTCTTCGACCTTTCCACTGCGATTCGCAGAGCAGGGCGACCGCCGGTCGCCCCTACAAGGCGGCGTCGAAGCGGATATCTATTGCCTTCGCTCCGGAAGAGTTTCACTTCGATCGCGCCGCAGCGATGAATAATCCGGGCTAGACATTGATACCCTTATGGCGACGGCGAGATTCCATGGTTTGACAGGAAGCGCAGGCTCTCCTATTGCTGCACCCACCTGAAGAGGAGATTTTATGACTCTACTGCTGAGCAACGAAGAGATCGATGCCATGCTCGATGTCTCGCTGGTGCTCGACGCCGTCGAGCAGTCGCAGCGGGCGATGGCAAAGGGCGAAGCGTTGAGTAGCCCGCGCGTCGACACGCTGGCACCGACAGTCACCGGTGAAGCATCGGCAACCTACGGCTTGAAAAGCATGAGCGGCCTTTGGCCCGAAGCGGGCGTCGCCGCGCTGCGCATCAATAGCGATGTGCTGGTTTGGCCGACGGTCGCCGGCAACATGCGCCGCGATCGACTGCCGACCAGCACTGGGCGCTGGACCGGCATGATCATTCTCTACAGCATGACCACGGGTGAGCCGTTGATGATTTCTCCCGACGGCTACATCTCCCGCCTGCGCGTCGGCTCGACCAACGCGCTGGCGGCGCGCTACCTGGCGCGCGAAAACTCCCACGTCATGGCTCTCCTCGGCACCGGTTGGCAGGCTGGCGGCCAACTGATGGCGCACTGCGCGGTGCGGCCTATCGAGACCGTTAAAGTCTACAGCCCCAACCCGGCCAATCGGGGAAAATTCTGTGGAGAGCTGCAAGCGCAAGTCAAAGCCAAGCTCGTCAACGTCGACTCCGCCGAAGCCGCGGTCAAAGACGCCGACATCATCGTCACCGGAACCAACTCGATGGAGCCGGTGCACCAAAAAGAATGGCTGCGCCCCGGCGTGCACTACAGCGCAGTGAAAGTGCAGGAGTTCGCTCAACCGTTTCTCGAAGCGGTCGACCGCGTTTTCATGTTCTCGAAAAATCCTGTAACCACTCGACCGCAGCTTGTGAAGCTCGACAACGTGAAATCGCCCGAGGCCGCCACCGGCTGGTGGCAAAATCGTCAGGGCGCGTTCTGGGACCGCTTGGAAGAGTTGCCGGACTTGTTTACCGGCAAAATCAAGGGCCGTGAGAACGACCAGCAAACGACGGCCTTCGTCAACAACGTCGGTCAAGGGCTGCAATTCTGCGCGGTGGCCAAACGCGTCTACGACGAAGCCCGCGCGCGGAAAATCGGCCGTGAGTTGCCCACCGAGTGGTTCACTCAAGATGTGCATCCGTAGTTCGGATTATCTCGCGCACAGGCGCAAAGGACGCTAAGTTCGGAGAGAATGATTCACCACGAAGACACGAAGGACACGAAGTTGTAGGGGCTATTCATGAATCGCCCTGACCTTTTCTGTTTCACCTTCGTGCGCTTCGTGTCTTCGTGGTGAAAAAATCCTAGGAGAGAACTGTTCGTGATTCACAAATTATTCTTCATTGTCTCATTGCATTTGCTGATTGGCACCATCGCCCACGCCCAGACACTACGCATTGCCATCGGCGCGGTCAGCGTCGCCCATGTGCCGGGCATCATGGCGCAGGAAGGCGGCTACTTCGCCAAGCAAGGTTTGAATCCCGAGTTGATCATGATTCGCGGCGGACCGCAGACGGTCGCCGCATTGCTGGGCGGCGATGTTGCCTTCGCACAGGTTTTCTCGGTGCCTTTGCTGAGCGCCAGGCTTGGCGGTGCCGACCCCGTGCTCGTCGCCGGTTTGGTCAATGAGCCGCTGTTTTCTTTGATGACCGTGCCGTCGATTGAAAAGCCGGCGGACCTGCGCGGTAAGAAGTTTGGCATCACAACTTTCGGTTCGGCGTCCGATATCGCGCTGCGTTTGGCATTGCCGAAATGGGGACTCAAAGCCGAGACCGACGCCACCATACTTCAGGTGCGCGGCATCCCGGAAATCCTCACGGCGATGCAGACCGGCGCTGTGCACGCTGGGATGGTTTCGCCGCCGACCAACGTCAACGCCATGAAAGCGGGCTTTCGCGAGCTGGCGTTTTTGCCGAAGCTGGGTATTTCGTTTCAGCACACGACGCTGTCAACCACGCGCCGCCACTTGGCGAAAAACCGCGAGCAGACGGTCAAAGTGTTGCGCGCCTACGGCGCCGCCATGCGCCGCATCAAAACCGACAAGCCGTTTACTCTAAAAGTGCTAAGCAAGTATTTTCGCACCAGCGATCAGGAAATCTTGGAAGCCACCTACAACAGCGCCATCGCCGTGTTTCGTGAAATCCCCTATCCCACGCTGCAGGGCATTCAATCGTCGCTCGATTTTATCGCCCAGACCGATCCCAAAGCGAAGACGGCGAAGCCAGCGGAGTTTGTCGATGTGACCATGCTGGAAGAAATCGAGAAGAGCGGACTATAAGTATCTTCAAGAATACAACTTGGACTTTGGCCTCAATATTCGCCGTATCTCTCTTACCGCTACATGTCGGCATGCGCGCCTGCTCGGCGCGAGCGATGTACGATTGGAGTGTTGGAGTCATGGTTTTCCGAACCCCAACGCTCCACCACTCCATCCCTCCCATTTATTTCAGCCCCAGCTCCTTCAGCGCCTCGCGCGCGAACGAAAAATCCCTAACTTCGTCCAACGGCCTTTTCTTCTCGCCGACGCGTTCGATGATCGCATTGATCTCGGCATCGGTCATGGTGCCGTCGCGATTGAGACCGTTCTTTAGCTCGGCGTCGTAGGAGTGTTCGGCAATGTCGAGCGGCTGCGGCAGCCATTTCAGCAATGTGGCGATGGAATCCTGGCGGTTCTCTAGAATATGTTGATGCGAGCGCAAAAGGGCCCTGAGCGTGCGGCGAATGAGTTGTGGGTTCTCCTTGACTAGCTTGTCGGAAGTCAACATGCCGGCGGAAGGCAGACCCACTTCGGGCGGGCCGAGCAGCGCGTTGTAACCCATCTTGCGCAGCATCAAATCATGCGGCGGCGCCAGGCAGACGGCCTCCACCGCACCGCTCACCAATGCCTGCATGCGCACGGGCCCATCGCCGATCGCGACGGCTTGAATCTGGCCGATGTTAAACCCCTTTGCCTGCAGCATCTCCTCGGCGACTAGTTGGTCGGTGCCTTTGATCGTCGCCACACCGAGTTTTTTGCCACGGAGCTGCTGCACGTCCTTGATCTCCGGCCGCACGATCAAAAAATAGGGGCCTTTCTTGATATGAACGAAGACCAGTTTGATCGGCAGCCCCTGGAGCGCGCCGCGAAACGTGCTGGTGAACGGCGTGGCAAAGGCGACCTCGCCGCTGACGACGGCGGGCGCACCCAAACGCGGATTCATCTGAATGATTTCAACGTCGAGCCCCTGTTCTTTGAAAAAACCTTTCTGCAGCGCCACGTACTGCGGCAGCGCCGAGCTGCTGCGGCTCGCATAAGCGATGCGAATCTTCTGCGTCGCTTCGGCGGCAAAACCGGCAGATGGAAGCAAAAGCCCAGCCAACAAAACCACGATCGTCGCGATCCTTAAAAAACTTAAAACCATCGATTTCTCTTCCTTACATTCCCAACTCTTTTTGCACTTCACGGAGTAAATTGTAGTCGACCAGCCGCTCCGGCGGAAAATCCACGTTCTTCCCCACCGCCGTGCCCAGCGTCTCGACCATGACCCTCAACCCCTTTTCTGTCGCTAAGCCGTTTTCGCTCATGGCCGGCAACAGCGAAGTGTAAACTCTCTCCGCCACGGCATCTTGCAATTTATAGTCTTTGGCGATGAAGCGCACGGTGTCGACGCGATTCTTCAAAGTGAATTGCAAACCGCGCAGCGTGCCGCGCAGCAAGCGCTTGATCAAATCGCGCTTGTTCTTGAGCGTCGCGTCGGAAACCGTAAAGCCGCTCTGGGGAAATTCGAGATAGTCGCCGGTATACGCCAGCACGCGCAGCCCCATCTGCTCGGCGTAAACATTGAACGGCGGCGACAGCGTCGTCGCGTCCATGGAGCCGGCCTTCAAACCTTGCAACCGCGTCGCCGTGGAACCCGCGACTACCCGCTTGATGTCTTTCTCCGGATCGAGCTTGCCGCTAAGGGCGAAAACTTTCATAGCCAAATCCGTATCGCTGCCAAAGGAGCTGATGCCGATGATCTTCCCTTTCAAGTCCGCCGCCGACTTAATCTCCGGCTTCGCCACGACGTAAAAAGTCGGTTTTTTAAAAAGCCAAATCACCGTGCGCACCGGCACGTTCTGGCTTGCGATCGCCCGCGACGCCGTGCCAACGCAGCCGGTCGCCTGCAAGTCCCCCGTCAGCAGCGCCGTCACCGCAACGTCGCACTTGGTCGTCAACAACTTAACGTCGAGCCCCAACTCTTTGAAAAACCCTCGCTCGATCGCCAGATCGAAATGGAAAAAGTTGAGGCTCTTGCCGGGATTGCCGATGAAAACCTCTTGGCCCAAGCCCCGCCCGGCTGAGGCGACGAGCAGCGCAAAAGCGATGATTATTTTCCCAATCGAGTCTTTAGATTTCGCCATGACTCTCCAGCCCCGCCGGGAGTGATACAGTGTTGGAGTACTGGGCTTTTCCGGGCCCATCACTCCACTACGCCAATTTTTCTTTACAGCGCGTAAAACCTTCGTGGATTGTCGTACAAGATCTTCTGCCGGAGCTGCGGCGTCAAATCCTCTCGAACGTTGAGGGCGTTGACGAACTGGTCTTCGCGCGACGGATCGTTGTGCGGATAGTCCGAGCCAATGAGCAAATAATCTTCACCCATCGACTTCGCAAGATACGGAATATCCTCGTCAGCTTCGCAGGCAATGTACAAGCGGTACTCCCTGAATAACTCTTTGCTGTCGGCAAATTTGAATCTCTCTTTCAGCACACGCCGGACGATGTGAATCAAAAACGGCGCCCAGCCGGCCGCGGCCTCGATAAAGCCGAAGCGCAGGCTCGGAAATTTCTCCGGGATTTTGTTACCGACGAGGTCACGGAAGGCAAGCAGTGGCATCACCCGCGTATGGCCGAAGGTGTGATTGCGCGCCAGGTCAAACATTTCCAAAACTTCCTTGACGCCGCAGCCGGTGTGCACGCAGATCGACAGATTCAACTTCTGCGCTTCCTCGTAGACCGGATGGAGATAAGGATGATCGAGTGTATACTCCCCCTCGATACCGCGGAAGAATACACCCACAGCGCCATTCTGTTTAGCAAAACGCATTTCTTCGATGGCGGCGTTCATCGAGTGAAACGGCAACACCACGACCCATTTCATGCGTCCACCCGATTGCGCGCACGCTTGCGCAACAAAGCGGTTGTAGGCTTTGCAGAGCGCGACCTCCAACTCTTTGTCTTTGGTGTTGAAGACCAGAAACAATGTCGGATACACAATCTGTGCTTCGGTGTTGAGCTTGGTCATGTCTGAGAGCCGGCCTGGGATATCGGTCATCTCCCGCGTTGCCGGCGTCGAGTCTTTGCGCCCGACCTGGACCTTTTGTTCCGACGGCGTCACCAGCGCGAAGCTCCCCTTCCCCGCTGGCTTGGGATAAATTTCACCATCGATTAGCCAAAAAGCATTGCGGCTGCCGTACCAAGTATCTTCTGGCACCTGCATCATGATTGGCCGGCGCGGCAGCATCGCCGCGTCCATCATCGCCCACATGGCAGCGCCTTCGGAGATGTGTGTATCGGCATCGATTATTCCGTTCATGGGTTCCTCCCGCAACGCTTTGATCGAACTTGCTACGGCAAATACCGTAAGTCAACGAGTTGCTGCATCGTCACGGTTTTAGCCTTGGGGTTTTCCTTCGCGACGATGTCGAACACCACTTCCATGCCTTTGAGCGTCGGCCGGCCATCGTCGGGCGTGCCGCGCAATGAGCTGTCGTAGCGCAACGACAAAGGCATAGGGTAAAACGTTGGTGACCCCACCAACGATCTTGACCTTGCCGCCCTGCAGATGTGTATTCAGCACCGGTGGCCCGCCGCCCAGCAGCACTTCCAAACTTTTTCCGCGCCACGCCTGTACTGATATTGAACCTCCCGGAATAAAAATCATTTCCATGCTAAGCCCCTGCTTCTTGAAAATACCCACGTCTCGGCCAAGAAAAATTGACGCGGTGCCGCCGAAGCCATTAAACGCGACCGGCAAATTCGTCGTTTGTGCAGAAGCGCGAAGGGGTAAGAGAAAAGTGCTAAGCGCCAACACCAAGCACAGAAGGAGCTTCTTCATAATCCGCCTCCTGACGGGACACGATCAAAACCTCCGAAACGATTTAAACGGCCCATATTTTCCGTTTGCCCGGAGTAGCACCCAGTGAGTATCGCGGGGTTAGTTCCAAATCGACACGCCCATTCTCAGTTTACCGTGCTCCAAATCGTCCAGCGCTTCGTTGATCTGCTCGTACTTGTAACTCTTGGTCAGCAAGCTCTTCAATTGAATGCGTCCCTGCTTGGCCATCTGAAAGACTTCATCGACGTCGTTGGCTTGCCGGCTCGAAACCCCGGTAATGGTAATTTCTTTCGTGACAAAGTTGCCGCTGCTAATCGTGAACGGCCCGCTGCCTAAACCGCCGATGATCGTCGCCGTGCCGCCGGGGCGCGTCGCCTGAATGATCTGATCGGAGGTCTTGCCGTTGCCGATCGCTTCGAAAGCCTTGTCGACTCCGCCGTCGGTAAGTTTGATAACCGCTTTGACGGGATCTTCGGCACTGGCGTTGATCACGTGAGTAGCCCCGAAATTTTTCGCCGCTTGCAACTTCTCCTCTGCAATATCCACGGCGATGATCGGATAGGCGCCGAAACATTTTAGAAATTGAATCGTGTTCAAACCGATGCCACCGCAGCCAATCACCAGCGCTGATTCGTTTGGCTCTAGCTTGCCACGATGTTTGACCGCGTTGTAAGCGGTTGTTACCCGGCAGCCGACCACACTCGCCTCCTCCATTGAGATGCCGTCGGGAATTTTAAAGGCCATGTACGCCGGCACCGAGACGTATTGAGCGAAGCCGCCGACGTTCCAACGCGTTACCACCGTGCCGTCTTTCTTCTTCAATGTCGGCGGCGCTGGCCGGCGCTCGCAGAGATTTTCATGGGCGCTCAAACAATAGCGGCAGCGGCCACATTTATAGCGCATGCCGATGATGACCTTGTCACCGACTTTGAAGTCTTTGCACTGCGCGCCGGTGGCCTCGACAATGCCAGCGACCTCATGAC